>JBKQQQ010000419.1:0-21077 GCA_052144275.1 Streptosporangiaceae bacterium | reverse complement strand
CACTTGCGATCTTGAAGGCCTCCGAGGAGAGCCAAAGTCGGCGCACTATCCGGCATATGACGGCTACTGCGCGCCTTGGGCACGGCGAAGGTTCGGTCTACCGGGATGCGGCGAACGGCACCTGGGTGGGCGCGATCTCGCTCGGCTGGCGTCCGGACGGTTCGCGGATCCGGCGGAAGGTGACCGGGCGCACCAAGACCGAGGTCCGGGAGAAGCTCAAGAAGCTCCAGGCCGAGGCGGATGCTGGGCTGAAGACCTCGGCTCGCTACACGTTGTCCAAGGCGGTGGACGACTGGGCGGCTGAGGCGCTGGACGGCCTGGCCGCCAAGACGGTCCGGTCGCATGTGGACCTGCTCCGGCCGGTCACGATGCTGATCGGGAACATCCCGCTGCGGGACCTGACTGCGCACGATGTGCGGCGCGCCCTGAACAAGCTGGCGGAGGAGCGGTCCACCCGGACCATGGCGAGCACGCACAACGTGCTGGTGCGGGCTATCCGGCATGCGGAAGCCAACGATCACGTGGGCCGGAACGTGGCCAGCTTCGTGAAGCCGCCGCAGGGCAAGACCGGGCGGCCGTCCCGGGCGATGACCGCGGCCGAGGCGGCCGCGCTGCTCGCCGCGGCCAAGGACCACCCTCGTATCGGTGCCTACGTGATCCTGTCCCTGACCACCGGGATCCGGACCGAAGAGGCCCGGGCGCTGCGCTGGGACCACGTCGACCTGGACGGCGACCCCTATGCTCGAACTCCGGTTCCGCCAAGCATCGCGGTGTGGCGCTCGGTCCGGTTGCACGGTGACACCAAGACCGAGAAGTCGCGGCGGACCCTGGCCCTGCCGCAGAATGCCGTGACGGCGCTGCGGGAGCACCGCAGGTGGCAGGCTGAGGCCCGGCTGGCCGCCGGGCCGCTGTGGCAGGACACTGACCTGGTCTTCACCACCAGCGTCGGCACCCCGCTCGACGCCTCCCACGTCCGCCGTGACTTCCGCGCCCTGTGCAAGAAGGCGGGCATCGAGGGAGTGTGGGCGCCGCGGGAACTGCGGCACACGTTCGTGTCGGTCATGTCCGTATCGGGTGTGGCCGTGGAAGAGATCGCCCGCCTGGCCGGGCACGTCAGCTCCCGGACCACCGAGACCATCTACCGGCACGAGCTCCGCCCCGTCATCACCACCGGCGCCGACGTGATGGACAAGATCTTCACCGCAGCGCAGCGCGAGGGATAGCCAGCCACAACCCGGTGACCGTGGGGTGATGACCGAGCCGGGAGCGTGATCTCCTGCCTATCCTGGAACTCCCGAGACATCCAGGAAGGTCCGGTCCTGTGGATGACGATGGCGGTGTGCTGTACCTCGTACTCAGCGGCGCTCCGGCGCCCGAGGGCATACCCGTGCTGATCGCCGCGTGCCAGGCCGCAGGCTGGCAGGTGGTGGTCTTCTCTACCCCGGCCGGCATCAGGTTCATCGATCCCGCCGAGCTGGAAAGGCTGACCGGCGAGCCTGTGCGGTCTGAGTACCGGATGCCGGGCACCGGCGCGTCGGTACCGCCCGCGGACGCCGTACTGGCGTGCCCGCTGACGTTCAACAGCGTCAACAAGTTCGCGCACGGCCATGCGGACAACTTCGCCGTGGGCTTGCTGTGCGAGATGGTCGGCTACGGTGTCCCGGTCGTGGTCGTGCCGCACTGCAAGCCCCAGCTCGCCAGCCATCCGGCGTTTGGCGAGAGCCTGGAGACGCTACACGACATGGGCCTGCGGGTGCTGTTCGATCCAGATGCGCCGTACGAGCGCAGATTGCCGCCGTGGAGCGAGGTCATCGACGCGCTCCCGATCCGGGCCGGTGCCGGATGACGCCTCCGGACCGCGAGCTCGCCGGGCAGCGGATCGCGCGGGCCAGGAGGCGGCGCGGCCTGTCGCAAGCCGTGCTCGCCGGGCTGGTCGGCAGGTCGGAGTCGTGGCTGTCCCAGGTCGAGCGAGGCAAGCGCGGCGTCGACAGTCACAGCGTCCTAGTGCGCCTGACGGAGGTCTTGCGGGTGGACATCGAGGAACTTACTGGCCCTGGGGACCAAGACGACAACAGCCGCCGCGCCTACCCGGCTGCGTCGCTGATCGAGCAGGCCATGATGGGCTACGGCGCTCCCGGACCAGGAGACGGCGGCGAAGAGCCGGAGCGGGAGGTCAGCCTGGACTTCCTGCGGGCGCAGGCGCGTTCTGCGTACCAGGCTTATCAGGCCACCCGCTATGACGCGGCGGGCCATATCCTGCCCGGGCTGATCCGTGCCATGGAAACAGCAGCCAGGACCGCCGGCTCGGCCAGCCCGGCCGCTTGCGCGGTCCGCGCTCGCGTCTACGACACCACGGCCGCGCTGCTGAGCCGCGTCGGCGAGCCGTTCCTGGCCTGGGCGGCCGCCGACCGTGCCATGTTCGCCGCCGAGCAGTCCGGCGACCCGCTGCTCGCCGCGGCCAGTGCCTGGCGGCTGTCCTACATGATCACCGGCCGCAAGCACCCGCAGGAAGCACTCGAGCTGGCGATGGCAGCGGCCGCCGCCCTCGAGCGCACGACGCGGGCACCCTCGCCCGAACGACTCAGCGTCTACGGGGCCCTGCACCTGGCCGCCGCCACGGCGGCAGCGGCCAGCCTCGACCGGACGACGACAGAATCGCTGCTGACCACCGCCTGCGGAATTGCTGTTCGAACCGGCGAGGCGAACCACATGGGCACCGCGTTCGGCCCGGTCAACGTGGCCATCCACGCCATCTCAGCATCGCTCAGGCTCGGCGACCCCCGGACCGCCACCGAGACCGGTGAGGCGCTCGACCTCGCCGCCATGCCCGTCGGCCTAGTGGGCAGGCGCACACAGGTCAACCTCGACCTGGCGCGCGCGTACGCCATGACCCGGAAGGACGCGGCCGCGGTCAACCTCCTGCTGGCCGCCGAACGGCTCAGCCCGCAGCTGGTCCGCTACGACCCGGTGACCCGCGACGTCCTCACCGAGCTGCTGCGCCGGGAGCACCGCCCGTCGACACCAGAATTGCGGCCCCTCGCGCGCCGCGCGGGCGTGATCTGACCCGCACTTTTGTGCGGGTTCCGCGCCCGCACCGGCATCCCGGTTCTTTACCTTTACTCCGCTGCGGGCCATTCCAGCCTCTGCTCCCTAGCCTCGTCGCTGGGCAAATACGGCGAACGCCGGGAGGCACGAAGTGGAGGATCTAGCAGCGCGCAGGCTGCGGCTGGTACCCGACGAATATGACCAGGTGCTCCGTCTGCACCGGTTCCGCGAAGACCATCCTGCGATCGTCATCGGGGCCGGAAACGGCTGGTGGCAGGCGCTGATCCCGGAACCGAACGGTGAGGTCGTCACCACCCGCTACACACTCCGTGCCCTGCTCGACAAGCTCGATGAGCTGCTCAACGCGAACCCGGGCCACCACTAGGAACCCCGCCGGTACCGGCCGATCCGCGCCCGCATCTTGCAAGAAACGACGTTTCCCGCTCCGGCTTTGAACTTCTTATATGCACAGTTCAAAGCCTCTCCGCTGGCCGCCCATGTGGTGTCTCCCCGTTCGCTTCAAATGATCATGAACCGCCGATCCTTCACCATGGTTCATAACCCCGCAGACCGTTGCATTCATCGAAATGATCATGGCCGGTCCTGCGGCTGAGCGACCGGAAGGAGGGAGCCGTATTGGCCGTGGTCGTCACCGTTGCCAAGGGCTACGACCTCGGCTACATCTGGAAGACCCAAGACCCCGCCGCCGAACGCGGTATCGGCGGGTATTACCTCAACGCCGCCCAGGCCGGCGAACCACCCGGCCGCTGGTGGGGACCCGGAGCCCAGGCCCTCGGCCTCACCCCCGGCCAGACCGTCCACCGCCAGCCGTACGATGCTGTATACCGGCAGACCGACCCGCGCACCGGCGCCAGGCTTGGCCGGCCCCGCGGCCGCTACCCGACGTTCGCCGATCACATGGCCCGGCTCACGGCGGCCGAGCCGCACGCCACCGCCGAGAGGCTCATCGAGCTTGAGCGCGAAGCCGCCCAGGCGACCCGGCAGCCCGCCGCCTACTACGACGTGACGGTCTCGTTCTCCAAGTCGATCTCGGTGCTACACGCCTCCCTGCGGGAGAACGAGCGCCGCGCCCACCTGACCGGAGACCAGCGGGCGGCCGCGTACTGGGCCGGGCGGGAGCAGGCGTTCCAGGAGGTACTGCACAAGGCGAACCGGGCCGCGCTGGAGTACCTGCAGACCTGGGCCGGGATCACCCGCACCGGCTACCACGGCACCCGCATCGACGGCCGGGAACCTGGCCGGTTCGAGACCGCCGGGCTGATCGTCACCTCCTGGCTGCAGGGCACCAGCCGGGAGGGTGACCCCCAGGATCACATCCACAACCAGATCGCCCGGATCGTGCGGACCGTCCGCGATGGCAAGTGGCGCGCCCTGGACACGATGAGCGTGCGCGCGGTCCTCGGCGCGCTGCAGGCGGTCGCGGCCACCACGGTGGAGTGCGAGCTGGCACGCGAGTTCGGCGTGGAGTGGATCCCGCGCGCGGACGGACGCGGCAACGAGATCCAAGGGATCAGCCAGGCGCAGATGGACGCGTATTCCACGCGGACGGTGCAGCTGCACGCGAAGGAACGCGAGCTCGCGCAAGCCTGGCAGCGCAAGCACGGCCGCGCGCCGACCTCGCGCGAGGTGCTGCACATCGCCAACGCCGCCACCCTGCAGTCGCGCAGGGGCAAGGACGCGGGCGCGATCGACTGGGACGCGCTGGCGCGGCGGTGGGACGCCACCCTCGGCGGCGAGCTGGCGGGCATCGCGCCCGCGGTGTCGAACGCGCGTGGCCCCGGCGCGCCGGCGAGCGAGCATCACGGTGGCCGCGCGCCGACCGGACCGCCCGCGCGTGACGCGCAGGCGCGGGCGCTGGCCAAGGCACTGAGCCTGGTGTCGGACCAGCACCCCGCCTGGACCCGGCACGACCTGCTCAGGCAGCTGGCCCTGGTCATGCCGCCGGAGACCCGGCACATGAGCCCGGAGGAAGCCCGCGAGCTGCTGCTCGGCCTGGCCGAGGAGGCCCTGTCCGGGCGGACCGGCGAGGTGGTGTGCCTGGAGGCCCCCGAGTGGCCGCCTCTCCCCGGGTCGCTGCGCCGCGAGCTGGACGGACGCAGCGTCTACACGCGGCCCGGCGTAGCGCGGTACGCCACCACCGCGCAACTGACCATCGAAGACAAACTCGTCGCGCACGCGCAGACCCAAGGCGCGCCGCGCCTGCCCGGCGAGGTGGCCGCGCGCCGCCTCAGCGCCGACGCCGCACTGCTCGACGCGCAGTTGCGCGGCCGCGCACATGACACGCGCGAGCAATCCGCGCCGCGCGGGCTGCGGCTAGACCAGGCAGCCGCCGTCTGGCACGCGCTCACCTCGCCCCGCACCTTGGAAGTGATTACTGGCCCGGCCGGAACTGGAAAGACGAGGGTCCTGGCCGCCGCCGCGCAGGCGTGGGGCGGCCCGGTGTTCGGCACCGCGACCTCACAGAACGCCACCAACGAGCTCCGCAAAGCCGGCGTCCGCGTCACCGCAAACACGACCAGGCTCCTGGCCAGCCTCGACACCATCCCGCCCGGCGCGCTGATCGTGGTGGACGAAGGGTCGATGGTGTCCCTGGCCCACCTGGCCGCGCTCGCCGAGTACGCGGCCCGCAACGGCTGCAAGCTGATCCTAGCCGGGGATCAGGAACAGCTCGCCGCCGTCGAAGGCGGCGGCGCCATGATGCTACTCGCCGACCGGCTCGGCTACGTTCAGCTGGCCGAGCCGGTCCGGTTCACCGCCGCCTGGGAACGCCACGCCTCCTTGCGCCTGCGCCGCGGCGACGCCACCGCGCTGGACGAATACGACCAGCATGGCCGGATCCGCGGCGCTCCGCCCGACCTGGCCATGGACCAGGCGGTGAACGCCTATGTGGCCAGCTACCTGGAAGGCCGGGACGTGCTGCTGATGGCCGCGGACTGGGCCCGCTGCCGGGAACTATCCGCCCGGATCCGCGATGACCTGATCCATCTCGGCCTGGTCGACAATCGCCGGGCCATCCGGATTGCCGACGGCGCCGAGGCCTCGGCCGGGGACCTGATCATCTGCCGCCGCAACGACCACCAGATAGACGCGGGCGAGCCCGGCCGGGCCCTCGCCAACGGCGACATCCTGCGCATCGAGGCCATCACCCGGCGCGGCGTCATGGTCCGCCGCCTGCTCGGCCCGGATCCGGCCACCGGGCAGCGCCGGTTCACCAGCCACGCCTTCGGCTACACCGGCTACTCCTCCAGCGATCTTGCCTACGCGATCACCGGGCACTCCGCCCAGGGCGCTACCGTGCACACGGGCATCGCCCTCGTCACCGGCGGCGAGGACCGCCAGTGGCTGTACCCGGCGATGACCCGCGGCACCGACGCCAACCTCGCGTTCGTGTTCACCACCCCGGCCCGGCCCGCCGACCCGGCCCCCGGCAGCCGACCCGCCGCCGGGCTGGACCGGTACGACCGCATCCGCCGCGAGCGCGCCGGGTACCCGCCAGCACCGGTTCCCTGCGAACAGCCGGACCAGGCGGATCAGCGCGAGCCGGCCGCCGTGCTCGCCGAGGTCCTGGGCCGCGACGGGGCCGCGCTTTCCGCCAGCGCGATCCGGCAGCGCAACCTGGCCAACGCCGATCACCTGGGTATCCTCCACGCGATCTGGACCGCCGAAACTCAAGCCGTCCGCCATGACCACTACCGCAACCTGGTCACGGCCTTGCTCCCGCCCGGCCATCAGCAGCCGCTCACGCATCAGGCCCGGTGGCTGTTCCGGACCCTGCACGCTGCCGAGCTAGCCGGCCTGGATCCTGCCGAGGTCGTCCGTACGGCCATCACCTCCCGCGACCTAGCCGGAGCCCGCGACATCGCCGCCGTCCTCGACGCCCGCATCCGCCAGCGCATCCACCCGCTCCTTCCCCAGCCGCAAGGCCTCTGGACCGGACGAGTACCCTGCCTGCCCGACCCTGACCGCCGCGCCTACCTGACCGAGATCGCCGCCATGATGGACGACCGCACCCGCCGCCTTGGCAAGCACACCGCCCAGACCAGCCCCGTCTGGGCCATCACTGCCCTCGGCCCAGTGCCCGCCGCCCCGGCCGGTCGCCATGACTGGGAACACAAAGCATCGGCGATCGCCGGGTACCGGGAGATGTACGGCTACGGCCATCCAGACGACCCGATCGGACCCGAGCCTGGCCGCGAGTCGCCGGACCAGCGGGCCGCCTGGCACGAGGCCTTCGTGGCCCTCGGCCCAGCCGGGCAGCCGGACGCCCGGGCCATGCCCGACGGGCGGCTGTGGCTGCTCCGCGACGCCTACGCGGCCCAGACCGCGTGGGCACCCCGCCACGTCGGGAAACAGCTGCGGCTGTCCCGGCTCGGCGCCTTCGACGCCGCGCTGGGCGCCCTCCGAGCCGACGCCGAAGCAGCCGCCGCCCGCAAGGACGACGACCATGACCGGGCCGCCCGGCACGAGACCCTGGCCGCCAGCTACCGCGCTCTGCGCGACCACTACCAGCAGCGGGAACACACCCTCACCCAGGCCGCGGCCGACCGGAAAGAATGGGAGCAGGCCACCGGACAGTCCCGGCGCCTGGCCATCGCCGCCGACGCCGAACTACGCCGCCGTCACCCCCACCAGAAGATCGAGCCCCTGCGTTCCGCCGAACTAGCTCCCGCCCGCGACACCGAGCGCGGACAACTGCATCCAGCCCCAGACAGGAACCTCACCGAGGCGGCCACCTGGATCCGCGACCAGGCCGCGCAGCACCAGGCGTTCCGCGGCGAGATGGACGAACGCCCGCAGCCAATGGTGCCCGGCGAAGACCTGGTTTCGGGCAATCTAGGCAACGCCTTCCAAGACTGGCAGGCATCCGGCCAGGATGCGATCTTGCAGCCGCCCAAACCGGAGATCATCCCCCCGGCGAGAATCCTGCAGCTTGCCGCCGAGCACGACATCGAACCCGAGGCCGCAGACTAATGTCGCTGGGTTATGAGCCATACGATGTGCGTCCCCCCGTCTCGGACAGTCTCCGGTCGTCGCGCTGGCCTCGGCAAACCTGCGGCATGAAGTCGTCCCAGGCCTTCTGCGTCTCTCCCGTCTCAGCATGTGCCGCCGCGTCTCGTGCACAAAATGCGTGCACAAATCAGCCTTCCCGTCGGCCGGTTCGTGTCGGCCAGCATGACCGCCGATCTGGTGCACAACAGGCATGGGAGCATCTGATCCGTAGTAGGCACACTGTCCAGAACCATCCACTACGGTCCACCGCCATGGCAGCAGTCGGGGCGGAACGGTGGCCCCGGATAATCGTTCGGTCAGAATTCCATACGATCGTGAAGGTCATCTCCGATGGCCACGGTCCCCGCGTTCGTCCTGGCCGACAAGTCCCAGCTCGTTCACCGCTACGTCGTAAATACCGTCAGAGATGCCTAGCCACACCCGTCAGCGTGTCACTAGGCGACCGTCGTCGAGGCAGTGCACGAGAGCAGTGCTACCTTCCGGGATGCAACCGAGTGACGTTCTCAGGTCTGCCCTCCACGTTGGCCGCCGCCGCCTCAACAGCGTCGGCGAAACCCGGCACCGACTCCCTCAGTCGAGCGAGGAACTCGTGGACCGCACGGTCGATAATCTCCTGGAAATTCCGGGCGTCGGTGAAGCCCATCGCAAGATGGAGCTGCCGCCTGGTAGCTGCCGTGGCCCGATACCCGGTCGGCTCGGCAGGCTCAGCCCGCGGGGTACGTCCGCGACGGCGGGGCGCTTCGTCCGGCACGCCTCCACCCTTTCCACCGGTCAACGGCTAGGCTGAATTTATGAAACTAAGTAACGTAAATTCTAGCAGCGCGATCCAGGCGTCGGCGATCGAGGCGCTGGGCTGGGACGACGGTCTGGCCGTCGAGCTGGAGCTGCTTGGCGCGAGGCTGGTCGTATCCACGATTCCAGTTCATGACGAGATCGAACGTAGGAGAGCGGAACAGTTGCCTCCAGTACCAGATCCATGGTTGCTACGCTCCCACGCTGACCTAGACCCGGGATTCTTGTCACGACCGGCACCGGTCCGGTTCCTTGGAGCCTTGGCCTGGCGGAAAACTTGGTCGGCGGCCCGTAATGCCGCATGCACATTCGCAGCCTTCGGCCCTCGCGCGGTGGTCCTCCCGCCACAAGCATGCCGACCCGCGGTGCTGACGGAGGCAGCCGTAACTGGCATAGGCATCGTGCAATGGGATGGCGCCGCCTCGTTTGTGCTGGCCCCACCCGGGCAGCCGCCTTGCGGTCCGCGGACACACGTCCATCGACTCGTAGAGGAGATCGTTTGGGACGCGCTGGGCCACAGGATGAGAGCCATGGGACTGCCTGATGCCATAGCTGTCTGAGACGAGCTGACTATCGTCGCTCAGACGGCTTGCCAGTTGCGAAGGAACCGTGGCACGTCCCACGCAACACCGACGAGCGCAAGCGCCTCGTACTGAAAGGCCGCCGACGCGCACTTCGCCCGCCACGACTGCTCACGCAGGGGACCTGAAAGGCTCATCAGCCCGTCTCGACGGTCAAGCAGTAGTTCGAATGTGTGCTGATTAGCTTGTTCGGCTGTCGCTGATAGCAGCCAATCGAGCGTGCGGCCGTGGCAGACGCTGCAGAAGCAGGCCCAGACTGGGTCGTTGGGGGTGGCCGCCCATGCTGCGGCAATCTTGCCTACCTTGATCAGAGCAAGCGCTGGATCAACGAGAGCGCTTGGCATGCCGTCCGGCGAACCGAAGCCACCGTCGGCTGGATACAGATGACGAAGGCTAGTGCGGACCCCTACGGCCGCCCATGAAGCCCCGAAGGCCAACGCACCCAGTGCCGACACGTCGCTGCAGAGCAGTCCCACCGTAGGTATCTGTCGAATCAGAGTGACCAGGCCGCGGAC
Organism: Streptosporangiaceae bacterium; assembly: GCA_052144275.1. GTDB lineage: Bacteria > Actinomycetota > Actinomycetes > Streptosporangiales > Streptosporangiaceae > Palsa-504. The sequence continues at coordinate 11,113 of JBKQQQ010000419.1, read as the reverse complement.
GGTTTCCAGCACGCTTAGTGGATCGGCCCGGTGCTCAAGCACCAAAGCGATGGGCACGCTACGGGCGGAAACCTCAGAAATCAAGGTCGAGAGATCGCCGCGGAGCCAGCTCGTATGGACCGGCAGAACTGCCGTCACGTCTTGCCCGGCTGCAACAGCCTGGTCGAGAACTGTAACGAGGGCGCGGACATCGCCACGTCCGATGTAGCCGGAGTCAGACAGGACATACGGCACGCGCAGTTCTCGCTGCCCGTCGAGCCAACGAGGTTCAAAGGGAGCACGGCCGCTGGCACGGGATTTTCCCGCGTACCTGCGGCGGTCGCAGAGCAGCGGCAGACCTGGCGCCGTCTTAGTCAGCCGTAGGCCCGCCATTAGTGCCTGCGGCCCCGACAGTACGATCCCACTGCCGCTGCGGTTGGCAAGCGATGCCGCGATGTTCGCAGCATCAGCGGATGCCTGGACAAGTAGATGATCCTGAAGCAGTCCAGCCCGTCCAGGCCGGACGGGCAGCACCGACATCAGAGATTAACCGTCCCTTCTAAACCCAAGCTAGCCGCTCCGGGCCCTGGACGGCGCGCGACACGCCGGGCGCTACGACTGGACCCGGTCCGCGCTCAGTGTGGTCATACATCGCAGCCTTGCCTGTGGGCCAGATCGGGCTTGGCGCGCTCGGAGGGACTCGAACCCCAGCCTTCAGATCCGTAGATCAGTGCCGCCCATCCGATCAGTGCGCCAGAATCCGTATCCGCAGGTCAGCGTCCTACCAGATGTCAGGCATAGACCCCCTAGTCCGGCACCGTCCGGTCAGTCCGTGAGAAAGCTGTGAGAGACACCGGCCACCTCGTCGCCTTTGTCCTGGTCGCGGTCACTAGCTCCGTGTCGATGCACCAATGGTTTTCAAGAGCGTCAGTGGTTTACGGATCGCTACCGCTGCTACCTGCGTCGTCGGTGTTGGCGGATAGCTCGCCGAGCAAGATCATCCCGCGTATATCCCGCGTCTAGGTTGGCGGCATTGTGGAGCTTGTCACGGCTCATCTGGCCACAAGATCACCGCGCGCCCGGCGGCCTCACGGATAACCGAGCTGTCCAGTTCTGCCCGAGCCTCGGCCACCTCATACAGCAGCCAAGACGCGACGAAGGTGACCGGCCCGCCTGGTGGCAGCGGATGAACCCAGAACCGGCCGTCCCATTGGCGCTCGCTCCCGCCGGTGCCGACTTCCTGGAGGACCAGGTGCTCGCCGTCGGCGTCATCAACAGGTATCGGCCGGTAGCTGCTGGTCCTGGTCCGGCGGCTATCGGCGTACAGGACGCCCAGTCGGAGGGCCTGTTCAGGTACCTGCCTTGTGCGCGGGTCGGCGCCCGGATCGAGGGGGCTTTTGCCCCAGACGAACTGCTCATGACGCAGCCGCGCATGGACGGTGAACTCAAAGCCGTTCGGGTAGGCCAACGCGTTGCTCACGGCGACGGCTACCTCATCGGTGCGGATCAAGAACAGTCCGGCGGGGGCAAGCCCGGGGATTACACCGTCTGGCCGCGTCCAGTCCGTATCCCCGGGCCGGTCGAACCGGGGATGCACCCGCTCCGGAGTGTCGTCAAAGAAGCTCACGCCACCAGGCTATTCCGGCGGTCGGCATATGAGCCACGCTGATCAACGGCTTCGGAATAGTGGATACCTTCTAATCCGTAGATCAATGGAAAGCGTCCGGCCAGTGCGCCGTAGTCCGTATCCGCAGGCCAGAATCCTGCTGGTGTCCGGCAGAGTCGCCATAGTCCGGCACCGTCCGGTCAGTCCGTGAGAAAACTGTGAGAGACTCCTGCCCTTTGGCAGTGGCCCGCGAGTGCTCGGACGTCAAAGGCTGCCTGCGTCCTGGCGTGTGGTCTCGTGTCCGCCCGGCTACCACGGGCATACTGACGCTGACAAATCCGGTCACATCGTCGGCACCGGCTGGCCCGTCCGCGGGCGCCGGGCAAGGGAGGTAGCGATGCCGGTCATCGTAGTTACAAGGCTCCGGCTCAAGGACCCGGCGATCTTCGACGAGTTCTTCGCCAGCGCCGTGGCCGTGGTGGAGCAGGCGCAGAACTCCGAAGGCAACCTCGGCGCGGATGTGCTGGCCGAGGCGAACAATACCTACTGGACCCGAACGGTCTGGCAAGAGCGCGACCTGATGGACGCGTTCGTGGGCAGCGAACCGCATCTGCACACGATGAGCCGTATCGATGACTGGTGCGACGAGGCGACCTTCGTCGAGTGGGAGCAAACGGGCGCGGACCTTCCGGACTGGCAGGACGGCTACGGGCGCCTTGTCGCCAGCGGCCAGGGGCCGACTCTGACCCATGCGACCAAGGCCCATCACACCCGCGACTTTCCCGCCCCAGTCCCGTCCTCGTAGTTGTTGAGCCAGCACCGGGATACTGGCGACCGCCGGGCACCTGGACCCGTCGCCTGATCATCTGATCCGTAGGAGTGGGCAAGTCGTCCAAGACCGTCCGTCAATGGTCGTGGGCTGGGCCGATATTCCAGAGTTGTCCACGTGCGTCGGGTGCTGTTCAGCGCCTTGGCTACAGTCTTGGCTACAGTCGCGGCTGAACGGCGCTGATCCTCGTTGCTGTTGCTGTCACCGTTGCTGTCAATCACGGTCGGCGGAACGGACGCACACGACGGCCTTGACGGGTTCCGGGAGTCACAGATCCTCCTACGGCGGGTTCGGGGGAGGACACCCACACTTCCACCCGCATAACGGCTGCGAAACCCGATCTCACCAAAGCTTGCACTGTCAGCTTGGGAAGTCGGTGTCGCTGGTCGTTCGTGACCTGGAGATGCCGTGACCTGCGCCGACTTGCCTCATCTTCCGTGAGTAATCGTGGTTGACCTTTGCCGCCCATGCTGACGGGCACGTAGCGGGCACGCCTCGCGCGGCGCATCTTGGCCAAGCCGACGGTTTACAGAGAGTCGGCGTCGGCACCTTGGGTCCGGGATGGCACTCTGGACCCCGAGGTGACGTTCGACCTGGCGTGCTTGCTGATGGAGTGGGCACCAGTCAATCCGGTCGTCCGCGAGCTGGCCGAGGAAAGCGTGGAGGGAACCGACCTTGGCAGCCTCGCCGATCTAGCGCGGACGCTGGCGGGATCGGGGTTCGAGCCGGGTTTTGAGCTGGAGCCTGGGCTGCGTACCGGGCTTGAGCAGGCACTGGAGGCCGTCCGGGCTGCCATGCGCGCAACCGGCCTTGCCGGGCCTGTCCGGCTAGTTGTCCACGATGGCACTGAACCGGCACATGCGTTTGTCTCATGTCTGGGTTCAGCGGGCAGGGTGACTGTGCTCCATATCACGCTGGAAACGGGTCCAACATCACGCTGGAAACGGGTCCAACGCCTCTAATGCCAGAACGTCCGGAGTGATACGCGTGGAACGGAAGGAAGGGAGGCCGTCATGGACCTTCATCCGCACAGGCCGCACAACCCGCACGTTGTCCGCCACCTCTTGGAGCGGTGGCACCGCTGGTCGCCGTACGCATAGCCGCAGTCGATGCGCGAAGGGAGGCGAGAGCCTATGGAGCTAGGGCCAGAATCTTGACACGGAGTAAGAGTGCCTCGGTAACCTTTCGGGCCGGGGCACTCGCTGTCTGGGGTCGCCAGGCTCCCTGTCCCGCTTGGCTGTCGCGAAGGCTCGCGGGGACAAGATCGCTAAGCTCCCGTCGCCCGCGAGCGAACCACAGTCCTGAAAAGCGGAAGGTCGACAGTTCGATCCTGTCCCTGACCACCACCACTTACGGACAAGTTCGTAGTGCTCTGACCAGCGCAAATGCTTACCGAGCACTTCCGTGCCCGCAACCGTCGGATGACCGTAGCTGCCCGTGCGTGACCGTGGTTCGCCATCCGCTATCGCACGCGGATCGCACGCCGTGTGCCTCGGCCTCTTCGCTCCGAACTTGCGGCCGGTGTGCCGCATTAGCAGCTCGGGGCGCCGTGGTTCGGATCGGTTCAGGCTGGACCAACGTGCTTGCCCGGCCCTCTGTGTACGATGCGGCACGGCGTTGGACTGCAACCCAAATTGCAACCCGGCCCGCCCTGGTCCTGGTCAGCATTCCCGACCTGTCCCCGGCGACGTGACCGCGCCCTGCCATGCCCAGACCCTCCCCCGAACCCGATAGCTGCCAAACCTGACGGCAGACGGGTTCTGTCCAGGGTCGGCGCAGCCGATCACGTAGTGACGCCGCAGGCGCCTGGACAGGTTCCGGCTGGCGTGAACACTCCTACGGCGGGTTCGGGGGAGGCCACCCACGCTTCCACCTGTATGCCGAATGCGCCAGCTCGCTGTCGCCGGGCCATTCGCGGGACGCCAGGTGACCTTAGCCCCTGCCCGGCTCAGCGCCAGCGTCAATCGTGTAATCAGAGGGCGAGTGCCCCCATGTAAGCGAGGAGGCGACATGCCTGGGTTCGGTCGACGGAAGAGAGGCGGCGCCAGCAAGGATGAAGTCATGGCAGTCGACGTCCAGCTTGAGGACGACATCGGCAAAATCGAGGGCCTGGTGGGCGACTACCTGCGGAGTCCTCAGGACGAGGCCACACGCCAGGCGCTCTTGGCGGAGCTGGAGAAGCTCGAGGACCAGACGGCTCGCGCGGACGCCTACGGCAACTTCAGGTCGGTCTTGGTGAGGTACCAGGTACCGAGGTCCTGGGTGATCGGGGCGACCTCTGACACCTCAACCGCGGAGGACGTCCCGGGTGCCGAGTTCAAAGCACAGGTGGCTCTGGTGAAGGCAGCCAGGAATGCCATCCGTGACACGACAGCGGAGGCGCAGTCGGCGCTGCAGCGGGCGAACGATGAGCTTGCCGAAGTCCGACGCCATGAGGACGGGGGATGATCTGCTCCCGTGACCGCCCGCACCGTGCAGGGGATGGCCCGTGTCCGGTCCGGGCAGGCTTCGGCCTGGCCTTGGCTTCTGGCCGGAGCCTGCCCGCCGAGCCTCCAGGGTCAAGCGTGTGACTTCGCGTGTACGTTCATCAGGCACCTTCCATCTGCGGTCGTTGCCCTGCGGGCACAGTCGCGCTTGATGCTGGAGGGGCGGACGCGTACATTTGGCGGGCCATCTCCGGACCTGAGCCCAGCTGGGATGCTGGCGGCTCTCCGCGGTTCATGCAGCCGGTAGCGGCAGGATCTAGGGTGGCGGTGTGTCTGCTGAGGATCCGGTCCGGCTGGTAAAGGCCAAGGACGGCAACAGCTGGCGTATCGGGACCGGCGCCGACGTCGCGTGGATCGCCGCTGGCACGTCCGTGAGCCGGACCATCACCGCTGCCATCCCTCCGGTCTTCGAGGCCTACGCCACTATCGTGCTGCCGGGCGGAAGTGAGGAGCAAGACAAGCACGACCAGGCCGTGCTCGCGCTGCTGAGCGAGCAGTCGCCAGGCCAGCCGTGGTGGCTGGGGTATCTCGACACCGGCGCCGATGACATTGTCATCCCCGGTGCACCGATGGTGACCTTGTATCCGGGATGGCATTACGTGCTGGTCGAGGCCGGGCCAGTGCAGGCCGCCACCTGGCGTAAGCAGGACCTTGGGTCGTTCCGGAAGGGCGTGTTGCCCAACTTGATGTTCCCCGCCGATCGCTTGTGGCTTTTCTCCACGCTATGGGACGACGACTGGAGCTGCCTCGGAGGACCGGCCGGGCTAGTTGGCAGATTCCTGCGTCACCCTGACCTTCAGGCCAGGCCGGTGGCGCTCGGGCAAGACGCCACACCGCCAGGTCACCAAGCGCTCTGACGGGGCCGACTGCGTGCCGAGTGAGAGGTTCTGATCTGGTGGACTCCTCGCGGCATGGCCCGGCGTGCGCCGCGCGGGCCTCCCAAAGCCGAGCGGCGGCGCTGACGCCGGGCCAGCGGCGCCGCGTGGCGGCGCCGCCTTGATCCGGTAAGGCTTAATTCGGCAGAGTAACGGCCTGGACAAACGGACTTGACGAGCGGTAGGCGGTTGGATGGCGAAGCTGCTCCAGATCGCAAGGAGCACCAGCGACGTAGGATCGGAAGCCGCGCGGCGGCATCAGCAACTGTGTTGGAGATGAAGATCGGCTCACAGAGGGGAGTGCCGCTCATGGATAAAAGATGAACTTATCTGGCTTCATACGCTTATTGTTACTTCCATGAACATGGGTCAGCACTGGACTGATTGGTCCAAGGGCGAACCAGGATGCATCCGCTGCTTCCTAGCGCCGCCGTCAGATCAGCTGGCCTTGTTCGAACTGACTTCTGCCATAAACGTTCGAGTTGGCGAGGTTATGGATGGCCCGCCAGTCATTGTGACTCGTGGTCACCCTCATTGGCCGCGAATAGAGACAAGCCTCTGCGGTCGTCCTGGCTTCTGGCGCCCCCGGACACCAGCTATCTTTGGCGTTCGGAGCGGAGTGGGGCCGCTGCTGGCCTTCCCGGACACGACCATCCTTGTCTCCCTGCACCAGGAACTCGAACAGACAGGTGCCTTCACTCTTCGGGCGCTCTGGAGTGATCGACATGATCTGGTCGACGCCCTTCGTGATCTCGTTCAGTTGTGGTGGTTCCGAGATGTCCGATTCCGGGTTAGCCCTACGCACCTCGTTGACGCGCAGAGGCCAATGACCCCACACCAGGAGCTCGCCCGGCAAGCGGCCGTTCGCGAGCTGGAACAAGACTGCCGCGACAGGGGCGGACATGAACCACACCTCCGGGACGTCCTCGTAGAAGACCGGCCATGTCCTTTGCACTCTGTTCCAGTACGTGCCGCTGCTAACCCGCCGAGGTCCTCAGCTGATCCTCCGCTACCTCGGCGCGGCCAAGACAAGCGGCTTGTTTCTGAGGCGCTTGAGGACGGATGTCACGTTTTTGTTACCACGGACAAAAAAATCTTGCGCTGTCACCGATATTTCATGAATTTGGGGCTGGCAATTCTCAGTCCCTCACAACTTCTTGAAGAACTAGACGCAAGCGGTGAGCTTGACGATTGCGATACTTTCATTAACTCTCCTGCGCCAGACATTTCGGCGCTAGCTCGGTACTATGGGGCATTCGCAAGTGAATGTTTCGATGAGTCGGAAGGTGGCTAACCGGTCTACTGGGTTCAGAAAAGAGGTGGTTGCTCCGGATTCGGGTCGTTAGGGAACTGCATTCGCATCGAGCCTGATCAGTTGTACTGCTGGAAAGGGTGGAAAATGTACCCAACAACGGAAGTAGAGCTTCATCCGCAACTACCGCGCGATGTCTCCTTCTGGGTGCCCACTAGCGATGATCTAGAGCCAGACGAAGGGTTTGGCTACTTTGACAATACTTGGCCGATCTTCGATGTATCTGAGGCAGAAGCGAGGGGCATAACGAATCTGGATCGATCACTTTCTGCAGTAGCGGGCAACCTGGCGTCAACAGAATACGAGTTTGACCATATTGCGACGGCACTTGAGACTGGCTCCGCAGATGACATCGAAGGCCTAGCGCCCGATCAGCTTGAAACCATTTCTCCTTATCTGACTGATAGAGTTACTCTCGAAGGGCAAGGGCAGTTTCGTCCGGGGCCGTCCGGCGCTGGCCGGGCTGGAATCGCAGCGGACCGGCGAGGAAGCCCTCAACCGCGATGAGTCCCGTGAGCCGGGAGACCTGATCGAGGCAGCCATCACCGTCCCCCCTGCCCGGGTGGCCGCGCTGCTCGCGTCGGCTGGAGACGGCGAGGTACTGGCCCGGCGGCTCGTCACGCGACAGGACGGCGAGCCCTCGGAGCTGATCACCTGGTGGGTCCCCGCTCCTCTGGCTGAAGGCACCGACTTGGCTGGCACTGAGCCTGTCCACGGCGGGGTCCGCGGCCACCTGTCGAGACGCAAGAGCATCCGCGTCGACCACGTCCTGGAGCAGGTCGTCGCCCGGCATCCCACCAGTCAGGAGGCCAAGCTCCTGGGTGTGGGCAAGTCGGCACCGATGCTGGCAATGTACGTGGCCGCCCGGGACGCCTCGGGCGAGCCAGTGCTGGTCCTGGAGGTGGTTATGCCCGGCGACCGGCACGAGCTCGAGGATGCCTACCAGGTCGGCTGAGAAGGGCCCAAGATTCTCTAGCCTGCTCACTTGACTAAGCAAGTGGTATTGCCGGCCGTCGAGCCGGCTGGCGGCCTTATCCACGAACCCGGCGGACACCGGGATGCCGAGCAGCATGCCGATCAGGTGCGCGGTCCGCTCGGCGGGCACGTTCCCGTACCCGGCCAGCAGCACCGCGGCGTATTGACGCCCGGGCCGTAGGAGATCGTGCCCGGGTGCACGCCAGGCGGGGCGTCCGCGATCGTCACCTGCCCGCAGCACGGGCAGATCAGCGCGGGCAGCAGCCACTCGGTCACGAACCGGGTGATGGTCACGTCCCAGGCCTGCGCCCAGCGCGGCCTGGCGGGCTCGGCGCCGTCCAGCCCGGTCCCGCACCGCGAGCACTGCGCCGGGGGTTCCGCGCTCTTGCGCTCATCCGGGTCCGGATCCCGGGACAGGCCCGCCCCGGGATGGCCGGGCTGCCCGCCGCGCTTGCGGTCCTTGCGCCGTTCCCGCTCCGATTCCTGCCGCTGCCGCCGCCCGGCCGTGCGCCGCTCCTTCGCCCCGATGGGCTCTTTCGACGTCGGCATCCCGGAGTTGGTGCTGTCCTGTCCGAGCCGGCGTTCCAGCTCCGCGACTCGCAGCTCCAGCCGCCGCTGCCGTTCCAGCGCCGCCGCCAGCTCCGCCCGCAGCACCGCGTTCCCGGCATCCTTCGCCTCGACCACGGCCCGCAGCCGGGCCAGCAGCTCACGCTGCTCCCCCGAACCGGCAGACGGATCAGGCGCATCGGGCACAAGCCCCGATCGTGCTCAACGTCAACTACAGGTTCAAGCACCCGCCACGACGTGTCGCATCCGCCTCACGCCCGCACCGAACCCCTCAACGGACCTGAAACAACCACGGCGCCGGCAGCGCATGCTCATAGCGGTGCGAGCAGCCAGGCCAGCGCGCCGGGGAGTTGCTGTTGCCACCAGTAGGAATCATGACCGCCGACCCATTCCTGATGGTGGCAGGGGAGCCCGGCGCGCTGCAGCCGTCCGGCCCACTGCAGGGTCACCTGGCGGAAACCGGCTTCAAGTGTCCCGGCGGCGAGGTAGTGGCGGACGAGAACCGCGCAGGCCTGGCGGTTGAGCTGGCGAGGGACCATCCCCACGCTGAACGCGGCTACCGCGGTGAACACGTCCGGGCGGCGCTGCGCGGCGGCGACCGCCCAGGCGCCCCCGTTGGAAAACCCGGCAGCGACCCAGGGGCCTTCCCTCACGCCGAACCGGCCGGCCGCCCACGGGACGACCTCGCCAGTGACGAAGCGAAGATGCGCGTCAAAGCGCCGGCGGCTGGTGCCGGGGAGATACTCCTGGGCGCGCCGGTCAGGCCACGGGCGGGCAGGGTCAGCGGCATTGTGCACCCCTACCAGAACCAAGGGCGGGACGGTCCCTGCCAGGATCGCGGGCTCCAGCACCTTGGCGAACCCTGGCACCGATGCCCCATCAGCGAGCACACAGCCCTGTAGCGTTCCCCCCGCCCCCGGCGGCCGGTAAACGGTCACGCCGCGACCTGCGCGAAGCGCGGTGCTGTCCACGGTGTGCTCTTCGATCGCACCCTGCAGCGGGTCAGCGCACGGCAGTCCGGCAGGAGCCCGGGATCCGCGCCATACCAGCGTGTCCGGCATCCTGGCGCCTGGGCTGCTGCCCGCGAGGCTGGGCAGGACCGTGACCGTGATCACCGCCTCCTCCAGGCGGCGGATCCTCAGCGAGGCCTCCCACAGCCCGCCGGCGCCATCGACGGGCCACAGCCGCGGCTGCACGCCCGCTACCAGCTGGACCTCGTCAGCCTGGCCTTGCCACAGCACGTGCAAGATGTCACCCTCGGCCCAGGCGCCCAGCGGCTTGCCGCCCAGCCGGCCGCGCAGCACAGCCGGGTCGCGCGGGTACCAGACGCGGGCCACATCCTCGCCGTCCGGCAGCCCGCCCGCCGCGTACTGCCCGGCCGCGCGGCGCCGGTTAGGTTCCAGCAACTCCCTCCAGCGTTGCGCCAGGGTCTCCCGCCCAGCAGCCGCCCGCTCAGCATCGGTGACCGACGGGTCACCGCACGGGATCTCTTCACCCGCCTCGACATACGTCCATACAGCCAGGCGATCCCTGACAGGCTGGCAGCGCACACGGTGCACTGTAGCCTGCCGGGCGCCTTCGTCCAGTAACCCGGCGCAACGCATCACCCAACAGCCCAGCGCCAGATCCCAAGCGGATCATTGCCTCAGTGCCCGTGAATGGACACCTATGCGGCCTACTACGTCATTCCTTACATCGGACAAGACGTCCAGGACATAGACGGGGCGGTGTGCGATGCGCTGTACGCCAAGCTGCTTGCCGAGGGCCGGGTGAAGGCCAGGCCGAAGAAGAGGCCGCCGACCCAAGCGGTTCATGTACGGCGTCTGGCACCGGATGGCCGGGTCCTGCCGTGCCGTCCGCATGGATACGACACGGTGCGCTGCTACCGCTCGCACTCGGAGAACGATCCAGCTCTAGGCCAGCCAATCGAGGCGAAAGGCCGAGCGGGACGGCCGTCGCGAAAGCCCGCGAGGCTTCACGAAGGAAGCTGCCTCCTGGCCTGGAGCCCAAGACAGTCGTGAACACGCACCGCATGCTCCACCGGGCGTGGGAAGACTTCGCGGTCTGGGGATGGGCGAAACGGAACGTCGTGGCCGACGCGCATCCGCCTCGGGTTCCGCGTAAGGGCCGCAAGGTCTGGACCGTAGCTCAGCTCCAGACGTTCCTACAGCGCGCACGGTCGGACCGGTTCTTCGCGCTGTGGGTGCTCGAAGCCACCTCGGGCATGCGGCGCTGCGAGCTCGCGGGCGTACGGCGCGATCTGCTCGACCTGGCCGCGGGCACGCTTGAGATCGATGTCACGCGGGTCGTCGTCGACGGCAAGGTGATCGAGTCGGACGGCAAGACCGAAAACGCTCAGCACATGCTGGCCCTCGACCCGTTCACGCTGGCCGCCTTGAAGGCGCATGTCGAGATGCTCGACCAGGAGCGCAAGGATCTCGGGCCGGACTACCACGATCACGGTGTGCTGTTCTGCTGGGAGGA
>JBKQQQ010000418.1:0-3881 GCA_052144275.1 Streptosporangiaceae bacterium | reverse complement strand
TCCCGCTTACGGACCTACGCTCGCGAGCGCAGCAGCTGGCCGAGCGGATCGCCGCGAACGCCCCGCTGTCCGTGCTGGCCGCCAAGCGTACCGCGTACCTGTCCAGGCCCGATGTCTTCGACGAAGCGGAGCGGATCTGGGCGCCTGTCTACCACAGCGCGGACGCGCAGGAAGGGCCCGCCGCGTTCCGTGACAAGCGGCCGCCCGTGTGGACCGGCCAGTAGGCTGCCGCGAGCAGCACGAGCGGGAGGCCGGAGTTCGGGTCGGTGGCGGAGCCGGTGAAGATGCCGCCGAAGTTCTCACCGACCACCCAGATGGTCAGCGCGGTGGCAACGGCCAGGAGCACGACGGCACGGGCACCGCGGAGCGGCAGGAAGATTCCCGCCGCGATGGTGGCGAACACGAGCGCGAGAACCGCCGACGCCAGGGCGCCCTGGCCGGCGAGCAGGCTCGCGGCACCGCGGTCGACGGAAGCGAGCCAGCCGGGCTCCCCTGCCGTCATCCCGGAGATCATGTCGTGCAGCCCTTGCGCCGTCCGGTTGGCGGCCTGGACGGTGAAGTAGGCGAGGCTGCCCCACAGCGCCAGCCAGAGCAAGCGGGCCGGCCAGGCGCCAAGCGGACGGGCTGCCTCGAACGGGCCGTCCCGGTCAGCGGGCCAGAGCAGCACCGCGAGCAGCGCGTAGATGATCACCGCGCCCGGCGCACCGGCCACCGGATCCGCGGTTCCCGTGAGCACGCCCCCGAGGCCCTCACCGATCCACCAGACTCCCAGCGACCAGCACACCGAGGCGGCGAGCGCCACCTTGACCGTCGGGCGCCAGGCTATGCCGATCGCCAGGAACAGCTGCACGGTGGCGAACGCGGCATTGGCCCACCCGGGATGACCTTCGATGATCCGCGCGGACCAGGTGATGGGGTCGGCGATGACGGCCGGATTGCCCTGGGCCGTCGCGGCGAGCGACTGGCCGAATGCCTGGGAGAACATGAACGACTGGAGCTGAAGCACGGCGTCAAGCAACCAGATGGCGGCCAGGCCAAGCTGCAGCCAGCGGCGCGCCCCCGGTGCCGCCCAGGTACGCCCGGCGTCGCGGACTCCGCGGTGGCGGTCCGGCCATTCGGCACGTTCCGCCGTCATCACGGCGCCGTCAAGGCTCTTGCTCATCGCGGGGTTCCCCTTCCCCGGGTCGCGTCCGCCGGCCGCGTCACGCGGTGCCATTGCGGGGAGCGGCCACTTGCTCGGCCGCCTGCACCACCTGCGGATCGGGTGCGTCGACTGCCGTCGGGCCACCGGGAATCGGGACGAACCAGACATGAATCATCGGCGGCGTCACCCGGTTTTCCGATCCCGCCGGGCAGGTCGGCCGACCCGGACCCACGGCACCCACCACGCCAAGCCCGCTGGTCAGGCAGAGGTTGGTGTGGACGTGCCACTGCGTGAGGCAGCCGCCAGGCTGCGGGGTAGGCCCGCCAGGCGACGTGATGTACATCGCCGCCACCAAGACGGCGCCCTCGGGCGTATTGGCGTACACCAGGGATTGCGGATCCGTGGTGTCGAGGACCGGTCCGCCCATCAGGGTCGCCCGGTAGTAGGACGGGTTGAGGTAATGGACCACGGACGCGCCCGTGGGGGTAATCGGACGGTAGCCGGCCGCCGTCGCAACGGCCAGGCTCTGGTATTTCTCCGAGTCCTTCCAGCTGGTGTCCACCAGACTGACCGCCGCCCGTTGCTGTTGCGCCGTCGGCGTAGCGACGCAGGCCGCGGAACTGGCCATTTTCATTCCCGCGGCCATCTGCATGTCCGGATCGGGCATGGTGATGTCTCCGGCGGGTGACGTCGTGGGGAGCTTGATCGCCATCGCCGACGCCGACATGCCGGGCATGTGCATGGCCGATCCGGTCCCGGCCGCGGAACTGCCAGCCGCGCTCGCCGCGCTGCCCGGGCTCGCCACGGCCAGGGCCGTGCTCAACAGGACGGCGGTCACGCCGCCGGTGGCCGCCGGGGCCATGATCAGGCGACGCCGCCGCACCCGGTGACTCACCTTGGCCATCACCAGCCAGGCGCAGCCGGCGACCGCGATGGCCTCGAGCGCGGCGCAGAGTCCGTCCCCGAAGCCGGATAGCCCGGCGGCGTTCGGTGCCCGGCCGACGGCATCCCCTGTCGTGAGGGTGAGGATGTACCCGGCCAGCACGACGGCGTTGAGGCACCCCCCGCCAACCAGCAGCGCCCGGGACGGTCTCGCGATGACCGCGATGGCCCACAGTGCCTGCAGCCAGGCGACGACGAGCGTGGACGCGCCGAACAGCCAGTACTGCTGAACGTATTTAGCCGCGATCGCGAAGTGAATTATCGCCGCGGCGATGATCATGATGGCCAGGCAGTACACGACGACCCGGCCAAGAGGGACGGTTTCGTCTTCAGGCGGGCGGATTTCCTCGCCGACGTGAGTCATTTAAAGACTGCCCCCTTATGCAGTCGGCTCGTAAAGGCTGAATGATGCGCCGGGTCAATTCGGCGGCCTTCTTTACATCATCAATAGTGCCGGAGACACGGTCGCCGCCACATCGGGCTGGCGGCCCATTTTCGCAGGGCGCCCGGCATCCCGTAGGTGTACTTCCCTGGGATGACCGTCCGGTAGACGTACACCCGCGGTCTGATGGTGACGCGTTCATATGCCTTGGTCTGGCGCTTCCCCGGATCCTGCCTGAGGGCCATGTTCCGGGAGGGTATAAAGTGACTATTCTCCCTGGCACACACTGTCTATTGCATCATCGGCACCGGTCCTGGCAGAGGGTAATCAGAGAGGTGGGCGTTCACGTGACCGCGGCAGGTGCATCATCCTCCGGTGCCCCGCATTTCCCGGACCGGGCAGCCGGAGAATTGTGGCTTCGCTTCCTGTCCGGGCCGGACATCGACTCCCTTGGCATCTCGAACGCCGAGATCGTCGCCGCCGTGGAGGGCGCCGTGCGCGCGCACGGCGACGGGCGCGCTGTCGTTGAGCCGAGGACGCACCTCGTTCCTGACAACAACGGCGCCGGCCATTTCAACGTGCTCCGCGGCCATCTGCCGGCGCCCGGCCCGCTCACGCCGGGCCCGCTCACGCCAGGCCCGCCGGCGTCCGGCCCGCCCGCGTCCGGCGTGAGCGGCGTGAAGGTGGTCGGCGACTTCGTGGCCAACTATGCCGCCGGGCTGCCCAGCGAGCTCGGGCTGCTGACGCTTTACGATCCGGAAACGGGCGTCCCGCTGTCGATCATGGACGCCACCCTGATCACGGCCTGCCGGACCGGCGCCATGACCGCCGTGGGCGCCCGCTACCTAGCGCGGCCGGACTCCCGGGTGCTTGGTCACGTCGGGGTACGCGGTACCGCGTTCTGGAACATCATGCTGCTTGACGAGATGTTCGACTTGGACGAGATCCGGATAACCAGCCGCCGTCCCGCGTCCCGTGAGGCGTTCGCGCAGCAGCTGGCCAGCCTTACCACCACCCGTGTCCGGGTTGCCGCCACCGCCGGAGAGACCTTCGACGGGGCCGACATCATGGTCGAGGCGTCGCGGCTCACCGAGCCCGAGCCGCTGCTGCGCACCAAGTCGGTCAAGCCAGGTGCCTTCGTCGTCCCTTACGGCACGGTCAGCGCCGTGGAACTCGACCTGCTCGACGTGATGGACAAGGTGGTAGTGGACGACTGGCGGGAGGCGCAGTCCGGACGGTTCGGTGCGCTGCGCCGCCACGTGGACACTGGCCGCCTCTCGGCTGCCTCGCTCCACGCCGAACTGGGTCAGATCGTCACCGGCCGACGCCCCGGCCGCGAGCGCGACGACGAGCGGATCCTGCTCTGGCACCGCGGGCTTGCCATCCTCGACATCGCCGTGGGCCTGGCCATTT
>JBKQQQ010000417.1:0-3979 GCA_052144275.1 Streptosporangiaceae bacterium | reverse complement strand
CATCGCCCTTTTCAGCTGGCTGATCACGGTGGGCCTGGGCTTGGCGATGATGATCCGGTGGATCGTCCGCGGCGGCCTCCGCCGGGCCCGCGACGGCCACGCCCGGTTCCCGCCACCGATGATCTTCGCGCACTTCGGGCTGGCCGTGACGGGCCTGCTGGTCTGGATCGCCTACCTGGTGACCGGCGTGACCAGCGTGGCCTGGATCGCCAGCGCGCTGCTGCTGCCGGTGACCGGTCTCGGCATGGCCGTGCTGATTGCCTCGCTCCCCGAGCGCTCCCTGACGGCTACAGCCATCCCAGCCGCACAAGCCGTTGCGGCCGGTGCGGCACACGTCGATGACCCACCGCCGGCCCGGCACCCGCCCATCATGATCGTGGCGGCGCACGGCGCGTTCGCCATGGCGACCATCCTGTTCGCCATCCTGGCTGCCATCGGCTCCGGCTAGACCTCGCGCGTCCGGCGCTTCAGGAAGCTCCACTGCGAGCGGCATGCCCACACCGGGTGGCGGTTGGCGAAGGGCCCGCCGGGATCTAAGGTCACGCCATGGACATGCAGCATTATCTGGCCGACATCAGCCTGAAGACCATGAGCCGGGTGCACCGGACCATCGTTCAGCTCAGTGGCGGCAAGATACTCGGCTCGGCCTTCGGGATGCCAGTCGTCGAATTGCACACAGTGGGGCGCATCTCGGGACGCCCGCGCTCGACCATGCTCACGTCGCCGGTCATCGACGGTGACCGGATCGTCCTGGTGGCCTCCAAGGGCGGCGATGACCGTGACCCTGACTGGTACCGCAACCTGCTCGCTCATCCCGACATCGAGCTGACGATTGAGGGCCGGCGCCGGGCGATGCGGGCCCGCCCGGCATCGCCGGAGGAAAAGGCGGAGCTGTGGCCCCGGGTGGTGGCGGCCTACCAGGGCTACGGCGGCTACCAGCGCCGCACGAGTCGTGACATCCCGCTGGTTATCTGCCAGCCGCGCTGACCGCACGCCTGGCCGCTCGCGCTATCGGCCGGGCGCTTCCAGCCCGAGGCGGCGCTGCTCGATGATCAGGCAGCGGTCTTCCACGTACAGCAGCCCGGCGCCCTCGGCGATGGCCCTGGCCTCCGCCGAAGCGATGCCCAGTTGCAGCCACAGGGCCGTGGCCCCCGCCGCGACCGCCTGGCGGGCGATGTCGGGCGTCTGCCCTGACGGGCGGAACACATCGACCAGGCCCACCTGCTCAGGGACGTCGCCGAGGGTCCGGTAGACCGGCTCGCCGAGGATCTGGTCGGCGTGCGGGTTGACCGGGATGATCCGCCAGCCATGTCGCTGCATGTACGCCGGCACGGAGTGCGCCGCCTTGAACGCGGCGGAGCTTGCGCCGACCACGGTGATGGTGTCGTAGCTGGTCAAGATGCGCTCGACAGTGGCGTCTGTGCCGGTCACCCGGCCACTGTAACCCGCCGGGTGCTCAGGCGGTGCCGCGCGTGGCTGCGGAAATGGCCGACGGTGTTTCCGCGACGGAAGCTTCAGTTACTCACGTCGCCCCAGTTCAGCGAGCACCTTTCAATTAGGGGCGCCGAGAATGACCACATTTAAGAGATGGATCAAGGCCTGGGTCTACGATTGCTTCGCAATTTCCCGAAATGGGCATCCTGTCCAGCTACGGCTGGCGGGTCCGACATGAAGGACGGAATCCTTGAGGCTGATCCGAAGACGAGCCGGGACGCTTGGCGCAGTGACGGCGGCGGTCTGGTTGGCGGTCACCCTGGGCCTGGTCACGCCGGCTCAGGCCGCCCTGTCCGGCAGTGACTGGACCGTGAAGAAGTTGCCGGCGAGATACACCATCGGCACGGGACCCGCCGTGTCGCCGGTGTCATGCGTGCGGGGGACGAAGTTCTGCGTGGCCATCGTGCCCGATACGGCCAATCTCTTCGACGGGGGCGTCATCGGGCAGGCGGCCCTGGTCTCCGCGAACGCCGGGCGGACCTGGACCGGCCACGTCCTGCCGACGAGCCTGGAGGTCCTCGCCGTGTCGTGCGCGACCACCAAGGTCTGCTGGGCCACGGGCACCAGCTGGGCCACCGGCGGGCCTGACGTCGCGGAGACCACGGACGGCGGCCGGAACTGGACGGACGTGACACCCGCGGCCTGGGCCAACGACCAGTGGTGGGCGAACGCCATCGACTGCGTGTCCGCGACGACGTGCTGGCTGGCCGGGACGGCCGGAAACGTGCAGGACCCTGCCGTGGCCGAGACCACGGACGGCGGTGCCACCTGGACGACGTTCACCAACCTTCCGACGTTCGTCTCGGGGAACCCGAACGGGACCTACACGCTCAACGGAATCTCCTGCCTTTCGGCGGATTCCTGCGTCGCCGTCGGCGGTCTCAACGAGGCCGGCGGAACGGCGCAGGCCATCTCCACGACCGACGGCGGTGCCACCTGGAGCCGGTCGGCCGCCCCGGTGCTCTCCGGCGTGCAGCAGATGTTCGGCGTCTCCTGCCTGCCCGGTGCAGACGGGACCACGACCTGCTTCGGGGTAGGCGACATCCCGGTGTCGGCTGATTCGTCTGAGTCCGTTGCGCTCGTTTCGCGAGATGGCGGAGCCACCTGGGAACAGGCCGGCGCTTTCGCCGACGGCGGCTGGCTGCAGTCGGTCTCGTGCGCCAGCACGCAGAACTGCTGGGCGGCCGGGGCGGCCTCGACTGACGCGCTCCTCGGGACCAGCGACGGCGGCGGCTCCTGGTCGCAGGTAACGTCCGACACCACCAATGAGCAGGGCTCCGTCTCCTGCCTGAACATCAAGGTGTGCGTGGCCACCACCGACAATGCCCTCTGGGTGACGTCAGACGACGGAGGCCTCACGCCGGCGGGGTGACCAATCCGCGCCGTCGCCGTTCCACGCTGGGTGGCCGGCCACGCGGAACGGCGGCGGCTGACCGCGGGCGAAAGGGAGCAGCTTTAGCGACCGCGGCAGCCTCAAGAACTTCCGGTATGCGTGCGAATACTCGGGAGCTGGCTTAATTCCGTGACCGGCAGCATATTCAGATGCTCAATATCTGCATAGCACGAGCAGCGTGCGCACGGCCAATCCGGCTAGAAATTGAATGGCCGGGGTCTGTGTCTGCCTGATCGATACCGCGGTCCTGCGCGGCCCATGCAATTGCGTCAGACGTGGTAAGTAATAGGAACCGGCCGGGATGCCTTCCGGCCGGATGACCACACGTCCGTCAGCCGCGGCGGGTGCCGCCCGCAGCCAGGGCGGCTTCGATGTCGGCGCGGTGATCATCTGCGTGCCGGGCGGCGATCTGCGCCAGCCGCCGCGCCCGGCCGTCCCCCGCAGCAAGGTCGGCGGGGCTGAGGCCCGCGACCAGCACGCTGATGGCCTCTCCGCTGCGGCGCAAGTGCTCCGTCGCCTCGGTTCTGCTCACCGCCGTGGCGTCGCGGGCATGTCCGGCGTTGAGAGCGTCCACAACGCCGCTGTTCACCTCGACCGGCTGCCCTGCGACAAGCTGGCTGATCCAGCCGGCCAGGTACTCATATGCGTGCGCGACGTGATCGACGACCACCGCCACCGGCCGGGGGTCGCCGTCCAGCGGCGCCGAGCCCCATTCCTCGTCGCTGCAGCTGCTCACGAAGCCGGTCATCCGTTCCCTGGCCGCGTCGATGTCCGCCGCAAACGCCGCCGGGTCCTGCTCATCACCTGTCACGAAGGCCACCCTGCAAATCGGAACGACTGAGGAACATGGTGTCTAGGGTCCACTAGCTGAAGCGGGCCCGGAACATACGAGGAAGCACCGCCGGCCCGGTGATGGGACGGAACCGCGTAGCTGCCGCGTGCAGGGCCTGGTATTCGTCCTCGGTGAGATCGATGCCGGCGGCGGCGACGTTGCTCTCGAGCTGCTCCACGCTTGATGCGCCCGGTATGGCGACGACGGCGGGCTGGTGGATGACCCAGGCCAGGGCGATCTGGGCGGGCGTGGCGGCATGA
>JBKQQQ010000416.1:0-5588 GCA_052144275.1 Streptosporangiaceae bacterium | reverse complement strand
GGTTGCTGGTGCCGATGCCGAGCAGGACCCGCCCCTGGGTGAGGTGGTCCATGGTCATCGCGGTCATCGCCAGGGTGACCGGCGGCCGGGCGGACAGCTGGGAGACGGCCGTGCCGAGGTGGACCCGTGAGGTCCGCGACCCCCACCAGGCCAGCGGGGTCCAGGCGTCGCTGCCGTAGGCTTCGGCGGTCCAGATCTGGTCGAGCCCGAGACGTTCGGCGGCCTGGAAGAGGTCCGCCGCGCCGGGCGGCGGGCCGGCCGACCAGTAGCCGGCCGAGACGGCGATCTTCATCGCCTCATCATCGCAGCATCATCATCGCAGGCGGCGCAGGGTCTCGTCCGTCTCGGCGATGAGCGTGGCCATCACCTCGGCGACCGGCCGGACCTCGGTCATCCGGCCGACGATCTGCCCGGCCGGCATCGGCACCACCTCCGGCTGCCCGGAGCGCATGAGACGCTGGTGGGCCTCGCTGACGAGCAGGTTCTGCAGCGGCATCGGGAGCGCCTCGGGCGCGCCCGGCTGTTCCCACGCGTCGGTCCACCGGTTCTTCAGGAGGCGGGCGGGCTTGCCGCTGTAGATCCTGGACCGGACGGTGTCCGACGACGTGGCCGCGAGCAGCGCCTCGGTGACGGCCGGCGCCGAGGTCAGCTGCGCATACTCCTGCGTGAGCAGCCAGGCCGAGCCCATCCAGACCCCGGCGGCGCCGAGCGCGAGCGCGGCCACGATCTGGCGGCCGCAGCCGATCCCGCCCGCGGCGAGCACCGGCACCTTCCCGCCGACTGCGTCGACGATCTCCGGGATGAGCACCATGCTGGCGATCTCGCCGGTGTGCCCGCCCGCCTCGTAGCCCTGGGCGACCACGATGTCCACGCCGCTCGCGACCTGCTTGAGCGCATGCTCGGCCTTCCCGGCCAGCGCCGCGACCAGCATGCCGCGCTCATGGGCGGCCGAGATGACGTCGGGCGGCGGCGGGCCGAGCGCGTTCGCGATCAGCCGCGCGGGATGGGCCAGCGCCACCTCGACGTGCTTGCGCGCCACCGAGTGCAGCCAGCCGAGGACGCCGTCGGCGGCCCGCGTGCCGTCGGGCAGCGGCGGCACCCCGAGCTTGAGCAGCGTCTGCTCGACGAAGTCCTTGTGTCCTTCCGGGATCAGCTGGTCCAGGTCCCGGACGGCGCCCTCGGCGGGTACCCGGGCCGGCATGACGACGTCGATGCCGTACGGGCGGCCGTCAGTGTTCTTGTCCATCCAGTCCAGCGCGGCCTCAAGGTCGGCCGGGTCGTTGAAGCGGACGCAGCCGAGCACCCCGAGGCCGCCGGCCCGGCTGACCGCGGCGGCGACGTGCTCGGACGGGGTGAAACCGACGATGGGATGCTCGATGCCCAGCAGGTCGCACAGGGCCGTCCGCAGCGGGCTCACGGTTTCACGCTCACCGGCGGGTGGCCGGCGGCGTACTCGCGCGCCCATCCGTAGTCGGCCTTGCCGGACACCGTGCGCCTGATGGCCTCGGTCAGCCAGATGCTGCGCGGCACCTTGTACCCGGCGATCTGGCCGCGGACGTGCTCGGTGAGCGCCGCCAGGTCGGGCGCCGCGCCCGGCCGCGGCTGCACGAGCGCGGCCACCCGCTGGCCGAGCAGTTCGTCGGGCACGCCGATGACCAGCGCGTCGAACACGTCGGGGTGGGACTTCAGCGCCCCCTCCACCTCCTCGGGGAAGACCTTCTCGCCGCCGGTGTTCACGCACGTGTTGCCGCGGCCGAGCAGCGTCACGGTCCCGTCGTCCTCGACCCGGGCCATGTCCCCGGGCACGGCGTAGCGCTTCCCGTTCACCTCGGCGAACATCGCCGCGGTCCGTTCGGGGTCCTTGTAGTAGCCAAGCGGGACGTGCCCGCCCCGGGCCAGCCGACCGACCTGACCGGGACCGGCCACGCCGCCGTGCTCGTCCAGCACGATGACGTCCGGGCCGGCCATGACGGTCGGGCCGCCGCGGTGCGGATCGCCGGCGCTCACGAAGCTGATCCCGGCGAAGCCGGTCTCGGTGGAGCCGATCGCTTCGGTGATCACGGTATCGGGCAGTGCCTTGGCGCAGGCGTCCTTGACCGCCGGGGAGAACAGCGCCGCGCTGGAGGAGACGGCGACCAGCGAGGAGGTGTCGTACTCCCCGGTCAGGTAGGCCTCGACCAGCGGCCTGGCCATCGCGTCGCCGATGATGACCAGCACGTTGACGTGGTGCCGCTCGACCGCGCGCCAGACCTCGCGGGCGTCGAAGGCGGGCAGCAGCACGATGGTCTCCCCGGAGAACAGGCCCGCCAGCGCGGCCACCTGGGCGTTGCCGTGGATGAGCGGCGCCGCGCAGAGCTTGACGAACTCACCGTTGTCCAGGCCCTTGCGGGACTGCGCCCACTCGTCAGGCGTCGGTTCGCCGGTGAGGAAGTCCATGCCGCCGGCCAGGGTGCGCCAGATGTCCTCGTGCCGCCACAGCACGCCCTTCGGGTAGCCCGTCGTCCCGCCGGTGTAGATGATGTAGACGTCGTCGCCGCTGCGCGCCGGGAAGTCGCGTTCCGGCGAGGCGGCCGCCAGGGCTTCGTCGTATCCCCGGATTGGCGGCAGCCCTTCGGCGGCGGCCTGCGCTGCGGCCGCCTCGGGGAGGCTGGCGTCGTCGATGGGGCTGGCATCGTCGATGGGGCTGGCGTCGTCGATCTCCACCAGGCCGCGCAGCCCGGGTGCGGCCGGGACGGCCGCGGCGACGACCGGCGCGAGCCGGCGGTCGTACACCAGCGCGGTCAGGTCCGAATCGGCGAGCATGTAGTGCAGTTCGTTCTCGACGTAGCGGTAGTTGATGTTGACGGCGGCGGCGCGGAGCTTGCAGGCGGCGATCAGCGTCTCGATCGCCTCGAGGGAGTTCCGGGCGTAGAGCCCGACGTGATCACCGGGCCCGACTCCGAGTCCAGCCAGGTGATGGGCCAGCCGGTTGGTCCGCTCGTCGAGTTCGCGGTACGTGACCTGCCGGTCGCCGCAGGCCACCGCGGCGCGTTCGGGGAAGGCGTCCGCGGCATGCTCGAAGAGGTCGGCGAAGTTCAAGGCCATGGGAACGAAAGTAGAACGTGTTACTGTTTTGGGCAAGCCTTTCCGCGCGCTCTTATGAGGGGGAAATCGCCGCCCATGACCGCGACCAGCGTGCGTGATACCGGTGACCTGCCCGACCACGAGCCGCCGCACGCGCTCCTCGAGCGCCGGGGGCACGTGCTGATCGTCACGATGAACCGGCCGGCCGCACGCAACGCGCTGACCGGTCCGATGATGGCCCTGATGCGCGAGGCCTGGGACGCCACCGACAGCGATCCCGGCATCCGGGTCTGCGTGCTGACCGGCGCGGGCGGCGCGTTCTGCGCCGGCGCGGACCTCAAGGCGATGACCAGCGCGCACCCGGGAGACCGGTTCCGGGCCGGGGACATGGATCTTTCCGTGATCGAGCCGCTGCTCAAGGGGCGCCGCCTGACCAAGCCGCTGATCGCCGCCGTGGAGGGCCCGGCGATCGCGGGCGGCACCGAGATCCTGCAGGCGTGTGACATCAGGGTGGCAGGCCAGAGCGCGCGGTTCGGCATCTCCGAGGCGCGCTGGGGGCTGTTCCCGCTGGGCGGGTCGGCGGTCCGGCTGCCCCGGCAGATCCCGTACACGGTCGCCGCGGACCTGCTGCTCACCGGGCGGCACATCACCGCGGCCGAGGCGGCCTCGATCGGGCTCATCGGGCACGTCGTGCCGGACGGCCAGGCGCTCGGCAAGGCACTGGAGATCGCGGACATGATCGCGGCCAACGGGCCGGTCGCGGTGCGCGCAATCCTGCGGGTCATCCGCGAGACCGAAGGCATGGCGGAGAACGAGGCTTTCGTTCTCGAGGCCAAGGCGGGCATGGCCGTGTTCGGCAGCGAGGACGCCAAGGAGGGCCCGCGCGCCTTCGCCGAGAAGCGGCGGCCCCAGTTCCGCGACGGCTAGGGGAGTTCCGCGATCGATAGAGCGCCGGCCACGATCGCGCGGGAGTCGCTATACCTCGTTCGCATCATTACCCGGGACGTGCGTGAGCTCGTACCGCGCGCCCTCGAACGTGATGTTCCGATAGGCCCGGTTCTTGGTGAAGGTCAGGGCCCGGGCCCAGTTGAACATGGCGGCTAGCCGATTGCCCCAGCCGACCAGGTAAAGCACGTGAACGAATCCCCACATCGTGTAGCCGATCACGCCGGTGAACTTCATCCCGTACGACTCCGTGACAGCCGACAGGTGCCCGATCGTGGCCATGCTGCCCTTGTCGCGATACGCAAAGGGTTTCATGCCGGTCTTGCCTGCCAGCCGGGCGCGGATCAGCCTGCCCACGTAGGTGCCCTCCTGGATCGCGGGCTGGGCTACCCCAGGCAGGTCGTTCAGCCAGCCCATGTCCCCGACGGCGAAGACCTCTGGGTGACCGGGCAGGCTGCAGTCGGGGCGCACCGCCACCCGGCCCGCCCGATCGGTATCGGCACCGGTCGCCTTGGCCAGCATCGCCGCGAGCGGGGAGGCTTGCACCCCAGCCGCCCAGATCTTCGTCCGGGCCGGAATACGCGTGTCTCCGTCGGGACCCTTGACCGTGACACTGGACTGGTCCATGGCTCGCGCCGCAGTGTTCAGCAATACGTCCACGCCCATCCGCTGCAGCCGACGCCGCGTGTAGCGCTGCAGCTTGGGGGCGAATGCGGCGAGCACCTGCGGGCCCGCCTCGATCAGCAGGATCTTCGCTTCGGTCGTGGCCACCGATCGGTACTCCCGCGGCAGCGCTTCGTGCGCGAGCTCGGCCACCTGGCCGACCATTTCGACTCCGGTAGGTCCGCCTCCTATGACCGCGAAGGTCAGGTACGCCGCTCGCTCGGCAGGATCAGTGGCCAACTCGGCCATCTCGAAGGCACCGAGGATATGACCGCGGAGGTGGTGGGCGTCCGCCAGGGTCTTCAGGCCGGGCGCGAACACAGACCATTCCTTATGCCCGAAGTAGGCGTCCGCGCACCCAGCCGCCACCACCAGGCTGTCGTACGGCAGCGCCAGCTTCCGGTCGTCCGGGGCCAGCGCGTGCACGATCCGGCCCTCCAGGTCCAGGTGCTGCACCTCGGCGAGCACGACGCGCGCGTTGGCCTGTTTCCTGACCACGCTGCGCAGCGCCGGCGCGATGAGGCCGGCGGGCAGGATCCCGGTGGCGACCTGATACAACAGCGGCTGGAATAGGTGGTGATTGGTCCGGTCCACGATCGTGATGTCGACATTGGCGCGGGCCAGGGCACGCGCAGCCCTAACCCCGCCGAACCCGCCACCGACGACGACCACCTGGTGTCGTCCTTCGCTCATGGCAATCGCGGCGACCAGACCCCGGCCTTCAGACTAGGGAGGAAACGCCGCGTCACCTCCCCGGAAATGTCGGCGGTATCCGATAGTGTGTTCGCATGTCCCCGTACCGGCTGCTCCCCGCCCCCGCCCAGGAAGCGGTGCTGCGGGACCACTGCGGCCACGCCCGGTACGTCTGGAACCTCGCCGTCGAGCAGCACTCCCACTGGCACCCCGGCCGGAAGGCC
>JBKQQQ010000415.1:0-2746 GCA_052144275.1 Streptosporangiaceae bacterium | reverse complement strand
GCGGCACCAACCGCCGCAGCCCCGATCGCGAGCGCGCCGACGGGAATCACCCCAGGCCGTTGCGGGCCATGGCGTAGTCCGGGGGTGCGACGGGATGATTGCCGGAGCATGTTCAGGGCTGGTCCTCCTTCGACTTGATGACCGGTGGCCACGGCGGCTGGCGAGGTCTGGCTCAGAGCCAGCCAAAGCCCCGGATCATGATCAGGCGGCGGATCTGGCCCGCACGCCCGCATCGGGGCTGCGGGTGCAGCTGTGCGGGGATGCGCACCTGTCCAATTTCGGCGCGTTCGCCTCGCCGGAGCGGCGGCTGGTCTTCGACGTCAACGCGCCGATCGAGGCGATGATCCCCCAGGGCATGACGTTCTACGCCCGGCTGTGCGGGTGGCCCCTGGCCCGGGCGCACACCCGCTCCGGCGACCGCATCGCGCTGGCCGCCTACCTCGGCGGCTCCGCCAAATTCGACCAGGCGATCGCAGGCTTCGCCGAAACCTACGCCGACCAGAACGAACTCGACTACGCCGCGCTCCAGGCCGCAGTGAAAGACGGCACGGCCGAAGCTAGCAGCGAGATCTAGGGGAGCTGATGGTCTCGGCGGCAGAAAGCCGTCGCCAGGGCGGAGACGATCCATGCGAAGTGGGGGGTATAGCCGTCTTCTTCAGGTCGACCATGATCCCCGGCATTCTCAGAATGAAGTACTCCCCGCTCGTGGTCTGGAACTTCGTCGTCGGCGCCGTGTACATGCTGTCGGTCGGGGCCGCCGCCTACGGCGCGGGCAAGGTCTCGGCAAGTGAGCAGGACAGGGCCAGCCTGAGCACGCACTAGCCAGTGGCTAGGCTGGCAATCGTGGTTTGCTGGTTCTATCTGGCATCCGCGACGCCGCCTGCCTCGCAGCAGCCGGTTCCTCCCGGGGTCGCCTGGGCTGTCTAGAACGGTGCCGGGATGTACCGCAGCGGCAGGTCCGGCTCTACGTAGCCGCTGGCACGCTGCCGCTTGGGCAGCGTGACGTCCGGGAGGGCTAGGGGCTTGTACGGGACCTGGCTGAGCAGGTGGCTGATGATGTTGAGCCGTCCGCGCTTCTTGTTGTCGGTGTGCGCGATGTACCACGGCGCCCACGCGGTGTCGGTCGCGGCGAACATCGCGTCCCTGGCTCTGGAGTAGTCATACCAGCGGCTGTAGGACTTCAAGTCCAGCTCCGACAGCTTCCAGATCTTCCGCGGGTCGTTGATCCGGCTCTCTAGCCGCCGGGTCTGCTCGCTGGCGCTGACCTCGAGCCAGTACTTCAGCAGCAGGATCCCGTCATCGGCCATGGCCTTCTCGACCCCCGGCGCCAGCTCGAGGAACCGCTCGGTCTCCTCCGGCGTGCAAAAGCCCATCACCGGCTCGACGCCCGCCCGGTTGTACCAGCTGCGGTCGAAGATCACGACCTCCCCGGCGGCCGGGAAGTGCGCCAGGTACCGCTGGATGTACATCTGCGACTTCTCCCGCTCGGTCGGGGCGGGCAGGGCCACGACCCGGAACACCCGCGGGCTCACCCGCTCGGTGATCCGCTTGATCGTGCCTCCCTTCCCGGCGGTGTCCCGGCCTTCGAACACGATGCAGATCTTGGCTCCCGACGCCTTGACCCACTCCTGCATGGCGACGAGCTCGCCGTGCAGGACTCTCATCTCCCGCTCGTACTCCTTGCGCTTCATCTTCGGCGCCGGGCCGGCTTCGGCCTCCTGCCGCGCTGCGGTCGGCGGCCTCTGGACCTCCGCGTGGTGCTGCTCCTGCTTGTCCCTCTTCTTGCTCATTTCGCTTACCTCCGATGGGTTCGGTGATATGAGTGCGATGTCCCTGCGGCGGCGTGCCTACCCGGAAAACCTCCACGGGACGGAAGGACCGGCACCAGCCTCACCTGGGTCATCGGGCAGGCACGGTCGCACGCTCGGCTCGGGACCTTCGGCGCGCGATCCACTTGCCGGCCTCCCAGCCGAGGAGCAGCACGACGGCGGCGAGAAACGCGAACCCCCACTGCGCGGCGGTCAGCCGAGTCGTCCCGAGCAGCCGCTGCATGAAATCCGCTTGCGTGATGAGGAACGCCCCGGCGACCTCGGCCGCCGCGATCACGTTCATCCTGGAGCTGTTGAAGATGTCCGTGTCGAAGGCCGTCCCGGTCTGGCTGCGGGCCTCGAAGGCGGCGACCACGAGCATCAGGGAGAAGGCGACCAGGCCCATCGACTGGCCGGTCTTGAGGCTGCCGTAGTGATTCTTCCCGGCCGCGATCAGCGCCAGGTTGGCGACGGCGATGAACAGCCCCACCAGGCCGCAGGTGATCATCACTCCGCGGGTCAGGATCGGCTCCCCGCGCGGGCGAGGCCGGCGATTCATCAAGCCGGGCGTCTGCTGGTCGAAGCCGAGCGCGATGCCGAACGGGGCGTTGACGAGGAAGTTGATCCACAGGATCTGCGCAGGCGTGAACGGCTGGCCCGCGGCGATGTTGAACAGGCTGGCACCGAGGAAGGTGATAACGAACGCGACGAGCTCGAGCAGGACGAAGCGGATGTACTTGCTGAGGTTGTCATAGAGCTTGCGGCCCTGCTCGACCGCGAAGACGATCGTCGCGAAGTTATCGTCAGACAAGATCATGCGGCCGGCGTTCTTGGCGACCTCGGTGCCGCTGCCCATGGCCACGCCGATGTCGGCGGCCTTGATGGCGGGCGCGTCGTTGACGCCGTCGCCGGTCATCGCGACGACGTGGCCCTTCTTC
>JBKQQQ010000414.1:0-11897 GCA_052144275.1 Streptosporangiaceae bacterium | reverse complement strand
GAGGACCTGCCCGTAACCCTCGTCGTCATCTCCGAACAAGCCGGGGGCGAGGTCGTAGCAGCGGCCGTGCCCCTGGCAGAGCTTCGTATTGATCTGCACTTTCACTGTGCTGCTCATTTCTGGGCTGCTCATTTCTGGGCTGTCCCTGCCTGGGCTGTCCCTGCCTGGGCGGTGGCGGCGGCCGGGGCGAGGGCGGCGGCCATCCGGGTGAGCAACGCGGCCCACTCCTCGTCGTTGACCGTGTGGAGGTCCGGCGTGATGAGCGCACTGCCCATCGCCAGCAGGAGGCAGAAGTGGGCCAGTGCGTTCGGCGACAGCGACGGGTCGAGCTCGCCATCGGCCTGGGCGATGCGCACAAGTTCGGCCAGCGAGTCGGCGCGTTCGCCGACATAGTCGCGCATCGGCCGGGCGACGTCCTCGTCGCGGCGGGCGGCGACCAGCGCCTCGACGATGAGGTAGCCACGGGCGTCGAGACGGCGAGGGAGCCGACGGCCGGCGAGCAGGAGTAGATCCGTGATCGGCCGGCCGGGATCGGCGGCGAGTACCTCGGCGAGCAGCCGCCGCCCGTGCGCCCGCAGCGCGGCCACGAGCAGTTCCGCCTTCGAGCCGAAGTGTGCATACAGCGCGCCGGCGCTCACGTCGGCGGCCACGGCGATGTCGGCTACCCGCGTGCCGTCGTATCCGCGCCGGGCGAAGACGTCGGCGGCCGCACGCAGCAACCGCTCGCGGGTCTCGGCGGCAGTAACCCCCGCGATGCGGCCCATGACCAGAATTAAAGAACTGTTCATTTTATTAGTCAACTTCGGGCGTGCTGCTCTGGACACCATCACCGTTGCAATACTCGCCAGCCCCCGCCCCGAAGACCCAAAGTAGATAGCACCGATATCTTGACGCGGGCTGTTCCCGCACGCAGACTTATGCCCGTAAGAGAAGTCACACTCATTTAACTCTTTATGCTATAAGGCGCTCCCGGCATGGCGCGGTGACCAGTCCCGGGCGCGATGGGCGCAGAGCACGCGGGAGTGCCATGACCGCCGAAACCTCCACCCCACCCGTCTTCTGCGCGGCGCACCCGCTCGCTTCCTGGGACGAACGCCGTCCCCAGCGCGCGTTCGCCGAGCTGGCCAGCCAGGACGCGCCGAGCCGCCCGGACGGCACGCTCGCCGCTGTCCACCTGCCCATCACCTTTGGCGGAAAATCGCAGGGAGGAAAGGCGCGATGATTGATTTCGAGCCCGAGGGCCGTCTGTACATCGGCGGGGAGTTCCGGGAGGCGGCGGCCGGCGGCCGCTTCGAGGTGCGCAGCCCGAGCGATGAGTCGGTGGTGGGCACGGCGGCGGACGCCCAGGCCGAGGACGTCGCCGCCGCGGTGGGCGCCGCCAGGCGGGCGGCGGATGAGACCTCCTGGGGCACCGACCACGCCTTCCGCCAGCGGGTCCTGCGCCAGTTGCAGGACGCGCTGCGCAAGCACGCGGGGCCGGCCAGGCAGCTCCAGATCGCCGAGGCGGGCACGCCGGTGTCCAACATCGGCGCGCACATCGACGTGATGACCGAGGACATGACGTACTTCAACGACCTGATCGGCCGCTTCCCCTGGGAGACCGACGTCGGCGTGCACCAGGGCGTCGGCCTGCCGAGCAACCGCCGGGTCCGCTACGAGCCGTACGGCGTGGTCGGGGCGATCACGCCGTGGAACGCGCCGTTCATGACCGACATCTGGAAGATCCAGCACGCGCTGGCCACCGGCAACACCCTGGTCCTCAAGACCGCCCCGGACACCCCGCTGACCGGCGCTTTCATCGCCAAGGTCGCGCACGAGCAGACCGACCTGCCGCCCGGCGTGCTGAACATGATCAGCTCGCTGGACAAGGCGGCGGCCGGCGAGGCGCTCACCGGGGACCCGCGGGTGGACATGTACCACTTCACCGGATCACCCGGGGTCGGCCAGCGGATCTACGAACGTGCCGCCATCGGCATCCGCAAGGTCTGCCTGGAACTGGGCGGCAAGTCGGCCAACATCATCCTCGACGACGCCGACCTGGCCGTCGCGCTGCCGGTGAGCGTCGGGATGTGCATGGCCAACAGCCGCCAGGGCTGCGCGCTCGCGACCCGCCTCGTCGTGCACGCTGCCCGGTACGACGAGGTGCTCGACGCGCTGGCCGCCGCCGTCGGGGCGTTGCCCTGGGGCGATCCGGCCGACCCGGTCAACGTCGTCGGGCCGGTCATCAACGCCGCTCAGCTGGCCCGGATGGAAGGGCTGGTGGACCGGGCGCGCGACGCGGGCGCCCGGGTTCTGGTGGGCGGCCGCCGCGGTGACTCGCCGACCGGCGGCAAGGGCTTCTGGTATGAGCCGACCGTCGTCGCCGACGTCGACGAGAACGCGGAGATCGCGCAGACCGAGGTCTTCGGGCCCGTGCTGACCGTGGTCCGCTACGACGGCGGCGACGACGAGGCGGCCCGCGTCGCGAACAACTCCCGCTACGGGCTCTCGGCCTACATTCAGACCCAGGATCCCGAACGGGCCTGGCGTCTCGCGCACCGCATGAAGGCCGGGACGGTCAACATCGGGCCCTCGTTCTACCTGTCGCCGGACACCCCGTTCGGCGGGTACGGCATCAGCGGTGTCGGGCGTGAACACGGCGAGGACGGATTCCGCGAGTACCTCCAGGCCAAGACCATCGCCACACCCGCGGTGCCGGCATGAGCGGCAACGGGAACGCCGCGCCTGCCGCCGTGGGCGGTAGCGGGCGGCTGGCCGGCAAGAGCGTCCTGATCACCGGGGCCGGCTCCGGCCTCGGGCGGGCACAGGACAGCATCGACGCGGTCGCCTTGGCGGTCCGGACGTACGGGCGGCTCGACGTGCTCATGTGCTCGGCGGGGGTACCGGAGGAAGGCTTCGGCACGCTGGCGTTCGAGGACATCTCGGTGGCGGGCTTCACCTCGATGCTGGCCACCAACCTGACCGGCGTGTTCCTCGCTGCCCGGGCCGCGGTCCCGGTGATGAAGAAGCAGCGCCGCGGTACCATCCTGGCCGTCTCGTCGATGGCCGGGTTCGTGGCCTACCCGGGCTTCCCGGGCTACGCGGCAGCCAAGCACGGCGTGAACGGGCTGGTGAAGGGGATGTCGCTGTCCCTCGGCGGGTACGGCATCCGGGCCAATGCGCTGTGCCCGGCCCACGGCATGAGCGTCAACTTCGCGATGCCGCCCGACGCCGACGTCCTCGGCAAGAGCTATGAGGAGATGCGGCCCTGGGACCCGGCTTCGACGTCGATCCCGCTGAAGCTTGACCGCCCGCCGTCCCTGCGCGACACCGCCTACGCCGCCTTGTTCCTGATCTCGGACGAATCCGCGTACATGTCCGGGGTGTGCCTGCCGGCCACCGACGGCGGAAACCTAGCCCGCACGTCGATCATCTTTCCCGGCGATCTGGGCGGCGAGGCGGGCGTCCTGCCAGACGCCCTGGCACAGGACATCACCTAGGCACGCTGGGTGGCGCGCGAGAGGTAGGAGCGCCTCCCGTGCAGGGTGGTGGTGTCTCCGCCGTACCCGAACGCGAAGAGCGGTGCCGCGGCCATATCGCAGCTTTCCCGCATGCCCCGTGAGCCCCGCACGCCCGCCCCGCAACCCGGATCCGCCCCTCCGCCCGCCGCAGTAACGACCACGGTGGAGCATCGTTGCTGTTCTGGCAGCATCAATGCTCCATCGTAGCTGTCGGGCCCGGGGCCAGGGCCGCGCCTGGGGCGTGATCGGGTCTTGTGCGGACGCCATCACCGCCGCCGCTGACGCCGCCGAGCGCGTCGCCGGCCTTACTGGCGGACCGACCGCCCGATCCTCCGACTACTGCGGGGTTCCTGGTGTTGTCAGTCAGATACTTCATGTGTCATCATGACGTTGACCGTCGAAATTATGACATGTATTGAACCTCAAGGGGCATGCTGTGCGGATGGCGGTGCTGGGTGGTGGTCCAGGCGGGCTCTTCGCGGCGACGCTGGCGAAGGCCGCAGACCCCGGGCGGGAGGTGACCGTCTTCGAGCGCAACCGCGCCGAGGACACCTTCGGCTTCGGCGTCGTCTTCTCAGACGCCACGCTCGAGGGCATCCACCAGGCCGATCCCGTCCTGCGCACCGCGCTGACCGAGCACGGAACGCACTGGGACCCGATCGAAGTGCGGCTGCACGGCGAGCGGTACCTGTGCCACGGCAACGGGATGGCGGCCGTGGAGCGCCGGAGGTTGCTCTCCCTGCTCCAGCAGCGCGCTCTCGATGCCGGCGTCGACGTGCGCTTCTCCACCGAAGCCGACCCCGACGGGCTGCTGCGGGCGGGCTACGACCTGGTCGTCGCCGCCGACGGCGCCAACTCGCGGCTGCGCGAGCGGTTCGCGGACGTCTTCCAGCCCAGCGCCGAGACCTCGCCGGCCAAGTTCATCTGGCTGGGCACGACGTATCAGTTCGCCGGCCTGACCTTCGTGCACCAGCGCGGCCCGCACGGGGTCTTCGCCGTGCACGGATACCCCATCGGCAACGGCGTCTCCACCTTCATCGTCGAGACCGACGAGGCGTCCTGGCGGGCGGCCGGCCTGGACGAGTTCGACGTCACCCAGCCGCCCGGCCGCAGCGACGAGAAGAGCCAGGCCTACCTGCAGGATCTCTTCGCCGGGCAGACCGGAGGGCATCCGCTGCTTGTCAACAACTCGCGGTGGGGTAACTTCCGCACCCGGCGCGCCCGCCGCTGGCGGCACCGGGTCGGGGGCACCGCGATCGCGCTGCTCGGCGACGCGGCGCACACCGCCCACTTCTCGGTCGGCTCGGGCACCAAGATGGCGATGGAGGACGCGGTCGCGCTGGCGGCCGCGCTCGGCGAACACCGCGATGACATCGACGCCGCCCTGGCCGCCTACGAGGCAGCCCGGCAGTCGCCGGTAGCCAAGATTCAGGACTCCGCGCGCCCGAGCCTGTCATGGTGGGAGCACTTCGGCCGTTCCCACGACACCCTGCCGTCCTGGCAGTTCGCCTACCACTTCTTCACCCGCAGCCTGCCCGAAGCCAAGCTGCGCCTCCGCGACGACACGTTCGTCGCCGGCATTCACGATCGCTGGCGGAACGCCTTCGGCGCAGAGCCGCTGGCCAGCTCCCTGGAGGTGGCCGGCCGGCGACTGGACGGCCGGGCCGTCGTGGTGAGCGACGGCACCGTTCACCTGCCGGGAGGACCGCTGCCGCTGCGGCCAGGTCCGGCCGGCGACGGCAGGCCATGGGGCCTGTGGGTCGCGGCCCCCGATACCGAGGACCGGCTTCCCCCGGCCCTGGACGCCGTGGCGAAAGGTGTGGCGGCCGACGCAGCGCTCGTCGCCGTGGGCGGCGGCACCGCGCTGACCCGCCGTCTGCTCTGCGAGGCGGCGCGGCTCGAGCACGGGGCAGTGAGCCTGCTGGTCGAGCAGGCCGATCCCGGCCTCGCCACGGACGTCGCCGTGACTGCCGTCCTGTCCGGCCGCACCGACCTGGTCAGCGTGCCGGCCGGGAAGGCCGCCTCGTGAGCCGGCTCGACGTGCTGTTCGCACCCCGCGGGGTCGCGGTCATCGGGGCCTCGCGCGATCCGGGCAAGCTCGGCGCCGTCATGGCCCGCTCCCTCAGCCGGTTTCCGGGCCCCGTCGTCGGGGTCAACGCCCGCGACGCGGACCCGCAGGCCGGCCGGTTCGCCACCGTCGCCGACGCCGCCGCGGCCGCACCCGGCCCCATTGACCTAGCCGTGCTCTGCGTGCCCGCGGCCGTGTCCGCACAGGCCCTGGCCGACGCCGCCCGCGCCGGGATACGCGCGGCCCTGGTCTGCTCCGGCGGGTACGCCGAGGCTGGCGGCCCCGGGGTGCGATACCAGCAGGAGCTGGTGGCGGCCGCGGCAGCCGCCGGCGTGGCCCTGATCGGGCCGAACACGTCGGGTTTCCTCGTCCCGTCCCGTGGCCTGACCGCCTCCTTCGTCCCCGGTGCCGCCGCGGTTCCGGCCGGACCGGTCGCGGTGGTCGCGGCCAGCGGCGGGATCAACCACGCGCTGGCCTTCTTGCTCGCCGAGGCCGACCTCGGCGTCTCGCTCGCCGTCGGGCTGGGCAACGCCGTCGACGTCACCGCCGCGGATGTCCTCAGCCACCTGGCCGAGGACGAGGCCACCCGGGCCGTCGCGCTGCACGTCGAGTCGGTGCAGGACGGGCCGGCCCTGCTGGCCGCGGTACGGGCGCTCACCGCCCGGATCCCGGTGGCCGCACTGGTCGTCGGCCGCAACGACGTCGCCGACTTCGCCCGCTCGCACACCGGCGCCCTGGCCACCTCCTGGCGCACCACCCGGGCCGCGCTGCGGGCCGCCGGCGCGGTTCTCGTCGACGACGAGCGCCAGCTGGTGGACGCGGTTACCGCGCTCTCGGCCCTGCGGCTGCCCCCGGCCGTCGGGCCGGCGGCCGGGCCGAGGGTGGGGCCGGGGGTCGGTATTGTCACCGCCCAGGCCGGCCCGGGGTTGCTGCACGTCGACGGGCTGCGCGGCCGCGGCGTTGCCGTCCCGCCGTTGACGGACGCCACGCAGGCCGCGCTGCGGGACCTGCTGCCGCCGCTGACCTACCAGGCCAACCCGGTCGACACCGGCCGTCCCGGCCCTGGATTCGGCCAGGTCCTCGCCACCGTCGCCGCCGACCCGGGCGTGGACCTGGTCAGCGTCTACGCCCTCGCGGAGCCGGACGCGCTCGACCTGCCGGCCGCCGCCCAAGCCGCGGCCGCCCAAGCCGCGGCCGCCGGCGGCGCCGGGCCGATCGTCGTCGGTCTGGGCGGCCCGCCGGAGCAGGTCACGCCGCAGCGGCAGGCGCTGCGCAAGCTAGGGGTGCCCGCCCTCGGCGGTCCGACCGCGCTCACCGTCGCGGTCGCGGCCCTCCTCGACGACGCCCAGGCCCGGGGCCGCAGCCGCAGCCGCAGCGGCAGCGAGACCGGGCACCCTCCCGTCCCGGTGGCCGTCCCCCGCCGCGACCTCGACGAGGACGAAGCCAAGACCATCCTCGGCGACCTGGGCATCGCCACGCCATCAAGGCGCGCCTGCGCCGACCGGGCGGCGGCTCACCGCGCCCTGGCCGAGCTGCCCGGCCCGGTCGCGGTCAAGCTGCTCGATGCCGCCGTGACGCACAAGTCGGACGTCGGAGGCGTGCACCTGGGCATCCGGGATGCCGCCGGGCTCGACGCCGCCCTGGACGGCCTGGAGGCGGTGGGTGCCTCCCGGTTCCTGCTCGAGTCCATGGCACCGGCCGGGATCGACCTCATCGTGGGGGCCTCCCGGGATCCTGTGTTCGGGCCGGTCGTGCTCGTGGGGCTGGGCGGCGTCGTGGCCGAGGCCCTGGCGGACGTCGCCATCGCCCCGGCTCCGCTGAGCATCGGGGAGGCCGGTGCGCTCGCCAGCGAACTCAGCGGCCGGGCGCTGCTCGACGGCTTCCGCGGCGGCCCGGTCGCCGACCGCGCCGCGCTCGGGGCGGTGCTCGCCGCCCTCGGCGACCTGCTGGTCCACCACCCCGAGATCGAGGATGTGGAGATCAACCCGCTGCGGGTCACCGCCGGCGGGCTGTTGGCCCTCGACGCCGTCCTCACCATGGACAAGGAGGTCCTTTCATGACGCGACGCACCATCACCCCGGTCGCCGAGGGCGTCACTCCCTGGCCCGAGAAGCTTGCCCGGGCCTACACCGAGCAGGGCTGGTGGCGGGGACTGGCGCTCGGCGCCGAGCTGCTCGCCGCCGCCGACGCGAGTCCCGGCGCGGTCGCGCTGGTCGATGGCGACATCAGGCTCACCTACCGCTCGCTGGCGGCCCGCGCCGACGCGCTCGCCAGCCGGCTCGTGGACGAGCTCGGCCTGGTCCGCGAGGACCGCGTCGTCGTCCAGCTGCCGAGCTGCTGGCAGTTCGTCGTCCTCACCCTGGGCTGCCTGCGGGCGGGCATCGTGCCGGTGATGGCCCTCCCGGCCCACCGCAAGCAGGAGCTGACCTACCTGGCGGCGCACAGCGAGGCGGCGGCGATCGCCGTGCCGTCGACGTTGCGCGGCTTCGACCACGCGGAGCTGGCCGACGAGCTGCGAGCCGGGTCACAGACCCTCGAGCTGGTCCTGGTCGCCGGCGGTCCGGTGCGCCCGGGCCAGGTTGACCTGACCGCGCTGTGTGCCGAGCCGGGAGACACCGGCGCGCACCGTGCGCGCTGGGACGCCGACCAGCCCTCGAGCCGGTCGGTGGCCGTCTTCCTCCTCTCCGGCGGGACGACCGGGCTGCCGAAGCTGATCGCCCGCACCCACGATGACTACGCGTACAACGCGCGGGCCAGCGCCGAGCTGTGCGGGCTCGGCCCGGAAACCGTCTACCTGGGCACCCTGCCGGCCTCGCACAACTTTCCCCTGGCCTGCCCGGGAGTCCTGGGGACGATGCTGGCCGGCGGGCGGGTGGTCATGCTCCCCTCGCCCGAGCCCCAGCGGGTGTTCGCGACGATCGCGGCGGAAGGCGTCACCGTCGCCGCCGCGGTGCCCGCGGTCGCGCAACGATGGCTCGCCCACGCCGCGGAGAAGGGCGCCGACGACGTCACCACCCTGCGGCTGCTGCAGGTCGGCGGGGCCCGGCTCGCCGATGAGGTGGCCCGGACCGTCCGCCCGGTCCTCGGCGCCACCCTTCAGCAGGTGTTCGGCATGGCCGAGGGGCTGCTCAACTACACCCGGCTCGACGACCCCGAGGACGTCATCTGCACCACCCAGGGCCGGCCGATGAGCGAGGGCGACGAGGTCCGCGTCGTCGACCAGCTGGACCGGGACGTCCCGGACGGCACCCCGGGCGCGTTGCTGACCCGCGGACCGTACACGCCCCGCGGCTACTACCGGGCGGCCGAACAGAACGCGCGGGCCTTCACGGCCGACGGCTGGTACCGCAGCGGCGACATCGTCCGCCGCCGCCCCGACGGCAACCTCGTCGTCGAAGGCCGGGACAAGGACATGATCAATCGCGGTGGCGAGAAGATCAGCGCGGAGGAGGTCGAGAACCTCGCCTACCAGCTGCCCCAGATCGCCCAGGTCGCGGCCATCGCCATGCCCGACCCCGACGTCGGCGAGCGGGTCTGCCTCTACGCCGTCCTGGAGCCGGGCACCACCCTCACCCTCGAAGACGTCCGGCAGGCCATGGCCGCGGCCGGCGTCGCCACGTTCAAGTGGCCCGAACGGCTCGAGATCATCGCCGAGCTGCCCGCCACCAAGGTCGGCAAGATCGACAAGAAGGCGCTGCGAGAGGACATCGCCCGGCGCCTGACGGCCGCCTGATCTCACCGCACCCTCTTTGTACCGAACGGGCCCGGGTATCACGCTCGGTCCCTTTCCCGGCCATTTCGGTCCGGGCGTGGGACGGCTACGATCAGGTCCAGGTACGACAGATTCGCTTGGGCTTGGCGTGAAATATTCCAGATTGGGGCTTCGCGGTATCCGCCAACTCGCCATGTCCTGAGCGGGGGGGAGGCGTGGTGAGTAGTGATGATCCCGGATCGGCCGGCGGCTTCGTAGTCGGCTTCGCGGCAGGCTCGCGCATTGCGGGTTACCGGCTCGAGGAACGGATCGGCCAGGGCGGGATGGCCGTGGTGTTCCGGGCCCGTGATGAAGGGCTTGGCCGGCTGGTGGCGCTGAAGATTCTCGCGCCGACGCTGGCGGGCGACGCGGAATTTCAGCGGCGCTTCATCAGCGAGTCGCGAGCGGCGGCGGCTATCGATGATCCGCACATCGTCCCGGTCTTCGCGGCTGGCGAGGCGGACGGCGTGCTCTTCATCGCCATGCGGTACGTGGCCGGCGGGGATGCCCACTCGCTGCTGTACCGGGAGA
Source organism: Streptosporangiaceae bacterium (assembly GCA_052144275.1). Classification (GTDB taxonomy): domain Bacteria; phylum Actinomycetota; class Actinomycetes; order Streptosporangiales; family Streptosporangiaceae; genus Palsa-504. The sequence continues at coordinate 2,047 of JBKQQQ010000414.1, read as the reverse complement.
GACCGTTGCCGCCGGGCCGGGTGGCCGCGATAATCTCGCCGGTGGCCTCGGCGCTGGACGCCGCACACGGCGCCGGATTGCTGCACCGTGACGTGAAGCCGTCGAACATGCTGATGGACGTGCTGCCTGGGCGGCCCGATCACGTTTACCTGTCGGACTTCGGGCTGAGCAAAGCGGTGGCGTCCACGTCCGGGATGACCCGGGCCGGAGACGTCATGGGGACGCTGGACTACATGGCCCCAGAGCAAATCATGGGCCGGCGGGTAGACGGCCGGGCCGATCAGTACGCGCTGGCCTGCTCGGCCTTCGAGTTGCTGACCGGAGCGCCGCCGTTCAGCCGTGACGAGCCCATGGCCGTGATGTACGCCCACCTGTCGGAGTCTTCGCCGCGGCTGACGTCCCGCCGGCCGGGCCTTCCTCAGGCGGTCGACGGCGTCCTGTCGAAGGCCCTGGCCAAGGCACCGGGCGACCGGTACGCGAGCTGCGGGCAGTTCGCCGATGCCCTGCGTGACGCGTTCGGCTTCCCGCCCTACGATTCCGGTCCCAGAGCCATGGCGGAGGCGGCGCATCCGCCCACCGAGATCGCCCAGCCGGCCGCCCAGGGCGCCGCGCCGCACAGCGGCCGGGCGGCCGAGACGGCCGCGCTGAACCCGGCCTCTGGCGTGGCTGACCCGCCGGCCACGGAAACGAGCATCCCGGCCGCGCGGAACGCCTTCACGGGCCCCGGCCATGTCCCTCCAGCCACTGACACGGCGCAGCCGCCCCGGCGGCCACGGCGCCGTGTCGTCGTGGCCGCGTTGGCCGCGATCATCGTGGCCGCTGCGGGCCTGACCGCAGGCCTCCTGGCCGGGAACAAGGCCCGCCCTCCGGTGGCCGTGCCGATCTCGGTGAAATCGGCCGAGGCGGCCGTCAGCGGCGATGTGTACGTCGTGTACCACGGCAGCAAGCTGGCGAACGCCCGGGTCTACGGCACCATCAGGAAAGCCGCGAGCGGCGAGGTCGCTCAGTTGTATGCCCAGCCGTTCCCTTACCGCCACGCGCCGGCCCAGGTCGGCTCGGTCATCTTGCACCCGGCGGGGACCACGGCCAGCTACGAATTCCAGGTAAGCCCGGCCCTGGCGACGCGCTACCGGGTAGAGCTGCTCCCGAGCAGCACCGCGTCGGCGCCCCTCGGCACCTCGGCCATGGCCACTATCTACGTCGTCATCGGCAGAGCGTCGGAGTATACGCAGACGTGCGGCCGCCCGGTCTGCCATGAGTCGCTGTTCACGGACAATTACGTACCGCCTTCGGCGCTGCAGGCCGAGATGGCCAAGCCCTGGTATGCGTACTTCGGCGTCAACCTGTCGTCGGGCAAAGAGCCACCGCCGCCGCAATGGCTGACGCTAGGTGCCGGCAGTGGCCACTTCACCGCGGCCCACCGCATTGCGGCGGACGAATTCAGCGAAACGGTCACGTTCTCGTTCCGGATCGGCAATGACGCCTACCACTGGGAATGGACCACGTGCTCCAAGGACACCGAGGCAGCAGACGGAATCGGGCTGCCCGGCCAGCACGGCTGCGGAGCCGAGCGCGTTCTCAGCTCGGCTCCCTACCTCGGTTAGCCCCTAGCCTTCCCGGGCCGAGGCGCCAGCGTCACCTACTACCACGTTTAGTGCCTGGCGAGTATTCGATGAACGGACGAGCTCTCAGCTCTCCTCCGTGAGGCGCATCACGTGTAGGGGCTGGAGAGAACGCACCGGCGTCGCTGGTCATCGCTTCTTGGCCTTCATGGGCGGGACGGATGGCAGGAGGATTTGCTGCGTCGGGTCCCGGCGGCCCATCCGGCCCGCGGTCGCCAGGATGGTGATGGCCAGGAGTATTCCCAGGGCGGCGGTGGCCGAGTCGGGAATCATGTAGGGGCTGCGGAAGCCGGATGCTGCCGCTTGCGGGGCCGACGCGACGCCGATAAGCAATGCTGCCCAGCCTGCCCAGCGGTGACCAGCCCGGCATCCGCGCGCGGTCCGCGCGGTCAGCGTGGCCGCGGCCAGCCCGGCGGTGACCAGCC
>JBKQQQ010000413.1:0-14364 GCA_052144275.1 Streptosporangiaceae bacterium | reverse complement strand
TCCTCGGGCTCGCCGTCGGGCTCCCGTCCCGGCGGCTGATCGGCGACTACCTGGCCATCGTGACGCTGTTCTTCGGCGAGGCGTTCGTCGAGTTCACCAACAACGTGGCCCCGAGCAAGCTCGGCGGTCCGAACGGGATCACCTCCATCGACCCGATCAAGATCTTCGGAGTCCAGCTGACGAGCAACGCCAGCTATTACTACCTGCTGGTGATCGTGCTGGTGGTCACGATGGCGGTGCTGCGGCTGCTCGAGATCTCGCGCACCGGGCGGGCCTGGCGTGCGGTCCGCGAGGACCCGCTGGCGGCCGCGGCGATGACCATCCCGGTCAACCGGGTGAAGCTCCTGGCGTTCGCATGCGGCGCCATGGTCGCGGCGCTGGCCGGCACCATCTACGCCGCGCAGCAGGCGAGCGTGTTCCCGACCGACTTCGACACCCCGATCCTGATCCTGATCTACGCCGGGCTCATCCTCGGCGGGGCGGGCAGCATCGCGGGCGCGGCCACCGGCGCACTGGTAGTGATGGTCATCTACGACGGATTGCTGCGCAGCCCGGCCGAGGCCAGCGTCCTGTACTACGGGCTGGTCCTGCTGACCCTGCTGGTCAAGCTGCGCCCGTGGCGGCGCCTGGCCGCGGTACTGGCCGCGACCGCCGCGCTCGGCTTCGCGGCGTACGCGATTGCCCGGGCCGTGTCGGCGAGCGCAGTGGCGGGCGGGCCGCAGTCAGGCGGCTGGATCGCCAGCGCGCTGCGCTACTGGGTGATCGTCCCGGCTAACGCCCAGGTAGCAGGGAACTTCGGGTTCGTGGTGCTGATCTGCCTGCTGGTGGCGCTGGTGCAGGTCAGCAGCCGCTGGCGGACGATTCTCCTGCCGCCGACCCTCTACCTGGCCTCGTTTGTGTGGGAGACCCGGCTGGTGGTGGAGCCCTCGATCACCCGGCAGCTGATGATCGGCGCGATCCTGATCGTGATGATGAACGCCCGGCCGCAGGGGCTGCTCGGCCAGCGGCGCGTCGAGGTCCCGACGTGACCGCCGAGCCCGAGGCGGCCCCGGTCCTCGAGCTGGATCAGATCTCGCTGGCCTTCGGCGGGCTGCGCGCTCTCTCCGGGCTGGACCTGCGGGTCCGCGACCGGGAGGTGGTCAGCGTGATCGGGCCGAACGGCGCGGGCAAGACCACGGTCTTCAACGTGATCACGGGCGTGTACCAGCCGAGCTCGGGGGATGTCCGGTTCGCCGGGGAGTCGATCGCGGGCCGGCCGCCCCACGTCATCGCCCGGCTGGGCGTCGCGCGCACGTTCCAGACCTTGCGGCTGTTCATGAACATGTCAGTGATCGAGAACGTGATGGCCGCCACCTATGGCGGCACCAGGGCCATGCCGTGGGAGTCGGTGCTGCGGCTGCCGCGGGCCCGGCGCGAGGAGCGCGAGGCCCGGGCGCTGGCCGAGGAGGTGCTGTCGTTTTTCGGCCAGCGACTCGCCGGATACCGCTGGGATCAGCCCGCCTACTCGCTGTCGTACGCGAACCGGCGGCGGCTCGAGATCGCCCGGGCGCTCGCCACCCGGCCCCGGCTGCTGCTGCTCGACGAGCCGGCCGCCGGCATGAACCCTACCGAGACGCATGAGGTCACCGAGCTGATCGGGCGGCTCCGCGATGAGCGGGGGGTCGCGATCCTGGTGATCGAGCACGACATGCACGTGGTGGCCGGCTGTTCGGACCGGGTGGTCGCGCTCGACCACGGCGTCAAGATCGCCGAGGGCGGCTTCGACCAGGTAGCCGACCACCCGGCCGTCGTCGAGGCCTATATGGGGCGTCATCCGGAAGATCTGGCGGGAGCCGAAAATGAGTGAGGCCCTGCTGCCTCCGGGGGGAACGACCCCCCCGAACCCCCCCGAAGACCGGGCGCTGCTGAGCCTGGACCAGATCACCACCTATTACGGCCAGATGCGGATCCTGGAGGGAATCTCGCTGCACGTCGATGAGGGTGAGCTGGTCTGCCTGCTCGGCGGGAACGCGTCCGGGAAGTCGACGACCCTGAAGACCATCCTGGGGATCGTCCGGCCGCGCGCCGGGCGGGTGCTGCTGAACGGCCAGGACGTGACGCGATGGCCGGTGCCGCAGCGCATCGCGGCCGGGATCGCCATCGTGCCGGAAAACCGCCGCCTGTTCGGCCAGCTGACGGTGCGGGAGAACCTGGAGCTCGGCGCCGTGCTGCGCAAGGGCGGCCCGCCCGCCGAGGACTTCGACCGGGTGCACGAGCTGTTCCCGCGCCTGCTGGAGCGGCGTAGCCAGCTGGCTGGCACGCTGTCCGGCGGCGAACAGCAGATGGTCGCCATGGGCCGGGCGCTGATGTCCCATCCGCGGCTGCTGCTGATGGACGAGCCGTCGATGGGACTGTCGCCCGCGCTGGTCCTGCAGAACTTCCAGATCATCAAGGCCATCCACGCCTCCGGCGTGGCGGTCCTGATGGTCGAGCAGAACGCGACCATGGCGCTGTCCATCGCCGACCGCGGCTACGTCCTCTCGACCGGGGAGATCGTGCTGCAGGGCCCGGCTGCGGAGTTGCTGCGCGACGAGGAACTCAAGCGCGCCTACCTGGGGCGATGACTATTGCTGCAGGGGGCTCTCCCCCTCAGGCTTTGCGTAGCGTGCCCACGGTGATGTGCGGCCAACTCAGGCCGTTGAAGTTCAGTAGCACGGTCTGTGAGTACTGCAGTTGGCTTTCGGCCGGCTGACCCTGGACCGTCTCCAGCCAGAACATCGCGCTGACGCTCACCGCTACCGCGTTCGGACCCTGAGGACCGCCCTTCAGGAACGCGGTATTCGCGGTTCCGCCGCCGGGAACCGGGGTGTCGGTGCTGGTCACGTGCAGCGTGGTGGTGGAGGTGATGTGCTGGCCCGCGATCGCCGCGTGCAGCACGCTGTTGGGGTCGTTGACCATGGCCTGCGTGACGCCGGTGAGCCCGGCGCCGGAGGTCCGGAAGCTGGTCCGCGTGGTCAGGGTCTGCTCAGGGAAGTCGAACGGGGAGTTCGGCTGGCCGATCGGAAAGGGCTTGATGCTGGCCACTGGGATATTCGGGGCTGCGGCCGCGGTGCTGGCGGTGCCCTGGAGCAGGATCGTCGTGCCGTGCGGGATGGAGGCTAGCCGGGCCACGGTGGGGGGCACGTTGGGGTCACTGGTCTTCGGAATTGCCACCCACAGGCCTGGCTCGATGTGCAGTCCCGCTTTCAGGTTGGCGTCCGAGATCTGCTGCAGATAGGTAAGGCCGAACATGTTGATGTCGGGCTGCAGTAGGCCGCGGTTGGGGATCTGCCCGCTGATCGCGGTGAGCTCAAGCTGCTCGCTGGTCACGTTGAGTTCGAGGAATCGATCCTGCCCGGCCGTGCTGTTGGGCCGCCAGATGACGTTGAAGCCCCGGCCGCTCCACTTCCCCACGATCCCGGCGAGCGGGCCTAGCGGGCTCGCCACCTCCGGGAAGGGCTGTTGTACCGCGTTTTCCAGGGCCGGCAGCGGCTGGAAAGAGAAATCGGGCGCAAGTTCCACGAAACCCTCCAAAATGGAGTTAGGCCATCACGCGTGAGTACGTCCGTCACTTCTGTACGAGGCTCAACATTCGACCCGTGGCCATGGCATTGTCAAGAGCCAGATCCGGGAACGGCGGCTATTGACAAGCCGGCCGCCGGGCGGCTAGATGGCGGTAGCCAAGGCGCTTGGAGGGGAATCATGGCCAAGACCATCATCGCGCCGGTTCGGGAAAATAGGGCGGCAGAGGCCGGCCCGATCACGGCGGACATGGGCATGATCGTGACGCGGGCGGCGCGGCGTTTCGGATCCAAGACGGCCCTGGTCGCCGCCGGCCGGACGCTGACCTACCAGGCCCTCGATGACCTGTGCGACCGGGTGGCCGGCGGCCTGCACGACATCGGGGTGCGGCCCGGCGACCGTGTCTCGCTGTACTCGCCGAACCGGTGGGAGTGGGTGGTCGCCTACCACGCTGCCCTGCGGGCCGGGGCCGTGGTCAACCCCATCAACGTGATGCTCACCGCGGAAGAGGTGGCCTTCGTCCTCAACGACTGCGGCGCCGCGGCCATCTTCACCTCGGGCGAGAAAGCCGAGGTGATCGACGGTCTGACCCGGGGTTCAGGGTCCGTGCCGACCTTGCGCCGGGTCATCAGCTTCGACCCCGCAGGCGGCGGCGTCACCGGGTTCGAGGAGTTGCTCAGCCACCCGGCGGCGGCGCCGGACGTGCCCAGGCCGGCCCCGACGGACCTGTCGACCATCGGCTACACCTCCGGCACCACCGGCCACCCGAAGGGAGCAATGCAGTCGCACCGGGCCGTCTTCCTTAACACCGCGGCCGTGTTCGCGGTCCAGACGCGGACCGACCGCGACGTGATGCTCAACGCCCTGCCCCTGCCGCACGTCTACGGCAACGTGGTGATGAACGGCACCTTCATGGTCGGTGCCACGCTGGTGATGATGGAACGCTTCGATCCCGCCGTGACCCTGGCTGAGATCCAGCGCCACCGCGCGACCGTGTTCGACGGCGTGCCGACCATGTACGCGATGATGCTCGCCGACCCGTCGCTGCCCGGCGCCGATCTGTCCTCGCTGCGGATCTGCACGGTAGGTGGCCAGACCATGCCGGCGGCCAAGATGGCCGAGTGGGAACGCCGGTCCGGCGTCCCCCTGCTCGAGATCTGGGGGATGACCGAACTCGCCGGCGCGGGCACCAGCAACTGCAGTTACATGCCCAGCATGCACGGCTCGATCGGCTTCGCGCTCCCCGGAGCCGAAGCCCGGGTCGCCGCTATCGACGATCCAGGCGTCACCGTGCCCGACGGCGAGCCGGGCGAACTGATGATCCGCGGGCCGCTGGTCATGCTCGGCTACTACGGCAACGAGGCGGCCACCCGGGCCACCATCGAGCCGGACGGCTGGATGCACACCGGTGACATCGCCACCCGGGACGACGAGGGCCACTATTTCATCGTCGACCGCAGGAAGGACCTGATCATCACCGGTGGGTTCAACGTCTATCCGGCCGAGATCGAACGCGTCGTGGCGTCCCATCCCGCGGTTGCCATGGTCGCCGTCGGATCGGTGCCCGACGAGACCCACGGTGAACTGGCCCGCGCCTACGTGGTCCTCCGCCCCGGCGCCACCGCGACCGAGACCGAGATCATCGAGCACTGCCGGCTGCACCTGGCCGCCTACAAGCTGCCCCGCTCGGTCCGGTTCGTGCCCGACCTGCCCAAGACCTCGACCGGCAAGGTGATGCGCCGGGAGCTGAAGACCCTGGACGGCTAAGGTCATCTGACAGCTAGACTCCGGCGGGTGACCTCGGCCGCCAGGAGCGCCCGGCGGATCGCCGCCGGCGAGATGATTGCCGTCGTGCTCGCGCTGGTCACCGCCTGCGCGGGCCATCCTCGGCCTTCCGCCGCGGCGACGACGTCGGCGGCGCCGAAGTCCGCCTCCCCCTCCCCATCCAGCCGGCCGACGACCAGCACCCCCAGCCCGCCCGCCACCGTCGGGATCTCCGGCCGCTACCGGGTCGGCGAGCGACAGCTGACCTTCGTCGAGCCGCCGCACACCGGCGCGACCGGCGAGTCCCTGGGCCAGCGCACGCTGGCCACCACAGTCTTGTATCCGCTCGCCGGATCGCATCCGGTCGCCGGACCACTCCCGCTGATCGTCTTCGCTCCCGGTTTCATGATGTGCAGCGGCCCGTACTCATCCCTACTGCAGGCCTGGGCCAGTGCCGGCTACGTGGTCGCGGCGGTGAACTTCCCCCGCACCAACTGCCATCTCGGCACCGCTGCCTGGGAACCAGACCTCGTGAACCAGCCCAGGGATATGACCTACGCCCTGAGCAGGATGCTGGCCTTGAGCGCTCAGCCGGATGACTTGTTCTACGGCCTGATTGACCGTCACGAGGTCGCGGTGGCCGGCCAGTCTGACGGCGGCGACACAGTCGCCGCGCTCGCGGCCAATGGGTGCTGCACCGATCACCGGGTGACTGCCGTCGCGGTGCTCTCCGGGGCGGAGTGGCCCCCGATGCCCGGACGCTATTTCCCAGCCGGGGCCGGCAAGACGCCGCCGATGCTGTTCACGCAGGGCAGCGCCGACACGATCAACCCGCCATGGACGAGCATGCAACTGTACGAGGCGGACCAGGCGCGCGCCCGGTACTACCTCGACCTGCTCGGCGCGGACCACCTGACCCCGTACACGGGAGCCAACCCGGTAGAGCGGCTGGTGGCCCGCGTCACGCTGGCGTTCTTCAACCGGTACGTGCTCGGCCAGGCCGGCGCACTGGCTACGATGACCCGCGAAGGCAACGTCAGCGGCGCCGCCGTCCTGATGAGCGGTGGCGAGCCCCCGCCTTAGCGCTCGAGACGGCGGCGGGAGAGCTATAAGCCTGATGTATACGCCCATTGACACGAGCAAGCCGAACATGGCGCGCATGTACTCGCTCGGCGAAGGAGAAGCCCAGCTCTATCCCTGCGGCATCGCCACGACTAGGCCTGGGACTCCTATTGCTACGGCCAAGGGCAAGGTAGCGCTGGGGCACCTACCGGATTCGACACGTAGCGGTCACAAGTGAGGCATACCACCCGGGGTGGATGGCTTCTGGTCCTCATCGTGGTGGCGATGGTCATTCAGTGATCGCTAGCGAGAGGGGCCACGGGGTGCAGGCTGAGTCGGAGCCGGATGAGCTGATCGACACCTGGACGCTTGTCAAGAGCGATTGGGACCTGATAGCTAACAAGGCGGGCGTGACCCGGCTCGGTTTCGCGGTGATGCTGAAGTTCTACGAGATCGAGGGCCGGTTCCCGGCCTATCTCTCTCGAGGAGGTCCCGCCCGCCGCGGTCAGGTATCTCGGGTCGCTGGTGGAGGTCGATCCCGCGCTGTTCGCCAAGTACTCCTGGGCGGGCCGGTCGATCAAGTACCACCGGTCTCAGATCCGAAAGGTATACGGGACCCGGCCGCCGACCGAGGCCGATGAGGACCGCTGGGCGCAGTGGCTGGCCGAGGAGATGTGCCCGACGGAGACGAACCGGGACCGGCTGGCAGCCGCCCTGCGGCGGCGCTGCCGCAGCGAGAAGGTCGAGCCGCCGAGCACCGGCCAGGTAGAGTGCGTGGTCGCTTCGGGCTGCCGGCAGTTCGACGATGCTTTCGCCGCGACGACCGCCGGACGGCTGGGGCCCGTGGTCTGTGGCCGGCTGGAGGACCTGCTGTCGCGGCCGAACGTGCTGGCCGAGCTGAAGTCAGACCCTGGGCCGCTGGGGCTGGACACGCTGCTGACCGAGGTCGGCAAGCTGTCGACGGTGCGGGCGCTCGGGCTGGACAGGGCGGTATTCGGCGATGCCTCGGACCGGATCGTGGCGGCGTGGCGGGCGCGGGCGGCCCGGATGTATCCCTCGGACTTTGAGGACTGCGCGGAGCCAGTGCGGTACACGCTGCTGACGGCGCTGTGCTGGACCCGGCAGGCCGAGCTTGTCGACGGCCTGGTGGAGCTGCTGACCGGGCTGATCCACCGGATCAACGCCCGTGCCGAGCGGCGGGTGGAGAAGGAGCTGATCGGCGAGCTGGCGAACGTGCCGGGCAAGCGCGGCATCTTCACCAGGATGGTCGATGCCGCCCTCGCGTACCCTGACGACACGGTGCGGGACGCGGTGTACCCGGTGGTGCCGGGTGGCGTGAAGACGCTGAGCGCGCTGGCCAGGGAGCTGAAGGCGACCGAGCGGGCGGTGGCCGAGCGCGTCCGCTACCAGCTGCGCGGCTCCTACTCGCACTACTACCGGCGGATGCTCGCCCCGCTGCTGGCCGCGCTGGAGTTCCGCTGCAACAACAGCGCCTACCGGCCGGTCATGGACGCCATCGACCTGCTCGCCCGCTACGCAGGCACCGACAGCGACCAGAAGCTCTACGCGGCCGGGGAGAAGGTGCCGGTCGACGGAGTCGTGCCGAAGGCGTGGCTGGACGGTGTCGTCAGTGACGACGGCCAGGTCGAGCGCATCCCGTATGAGCTGTGCGTACTGATCGCGCTCCGCGACGCGCTGCGCCGCCGCGAGGTCTACGTCCAGGGCGCGGGCCGCTGGAAGGACCCGGACGAGGACCTGCCGGGCGACTTCGAGGACAACCGCGACGTCCACTATGCCGAGCTGGGCAAGCCCCTGGACGCCACGGAGTTCATCGACGGCCTGCGGAAGCGGCTGGATGACGGGCTCACCAGGCTGGACACCGCGCTGGCCAGGGGCACCAGCGGCGGGGTCCGGATCATCACCCGGCAGGGCAGCCCGTGGGTGAGCGTCCCCAAACTCGACAAGCTCCCCGAGCCGAAGAACCTCGGCGCGCTGAAGGCGGAGGTCGAGCGCCGGTGGGGCACCATCGACTTGCTCGACATCCTGAAGGACACCGCGTTCATTACCGGCTTCGCCGGCTCGTTCGCCTCCGTCGCCAGCCGCGAGGTGCTCGACCGCGCCACGCTGAACCGGCAGCTGCTGCTGGTGCTGTTCGCGCTCGGCACCAACATAGGCATCCGGCAGATGGCCGTCACCGGCGAGCACGGCGTGGGCGAGGCCGAGCTCCGCCACGTCCGCGCCACCTTCGTCACCCGCGAGAACCTGCGGGCGGCGGTCACCACGGTGGTCAACGCGACCCTGGAGGCCCGCGACCCGGAGTGGTGGGGCGAGGCGACCAGCACCGCGTCGGACTCCAAGCGGTTCGCCTCCTGGGACTCCAACCTGATGACCGAGTTCCACGCCCGCTACGGCGGCTACGGCGTGATGATCTACTGGCACGTCGAGCGGAGCCGCCTGTGCGTCTACTCCCAGCTCAAGTCCTGCTCGTCATCCGAGGTCGCCGCCATGATCGAGGGCCTGCTGCGGCATGGCACCGACGCCGGGATCGGGGCCAACTACACCGACACCCACGGCGCCAGCCTCGTGGGCTTCGCCTTCACCGAGCTGCTCGGCTTCAAGCTCCTGCCCCGGCTGAAGAACATCGGCGCGATCCAGCTCTACCCCCTGATGCGAATCAGGCCGGCTGGCCGAGGCTGGAGAAGATCTTCAAGAAGCGGCCCATTACTGGTGAGAGGCACTTATTCGAAGCGTGCACTATTCCCTGAGTTAGTGACTTCGCTGGATGACGATCCTGCGGCTGGACCGTGTGGCGAAGCCTTGGCAGGGCTGGATGAGCATCCCGGCACGGACTGTTAGTGCTGACGAGGCTCCGGGCGCGCCACCGCTGAGCGTGAGTTGAGCGTCGCTGGGCGCGTAGCGTTCCCGCCGTTGCAGAACCCCCTACGCTACCGGGAGATGGCCGGCGGCCGGCGGCCTTGACTCTCACCTTGGGGGAGCCCGCACACTCATCTTGCCGGGCCGGACCGGCCCGGCGACGAGGGAGTCAGCGTGAAAGAGATCAGCATCGGGGAGTTCGCACGACGGTCCCGCCTTTCGCTGAAGGCGCTCCGCCTCTACGACAAACGCGGGGTGTTGGTGCCTTCGCGCGTCGATCATGCGTCTGGCTATCGCTACTACGACACGGCCCAGCTCGACCAGGCACGCCTTGTCGTGATGATGCGCGAGTTGCAGTTGCCGCTTAAGGCGGTCAAGGAGCTGCTCGCGTGCGATCCGGCCGATGCGGCGAAACGCATCGCTGAGCACTGGCGCGACGCCGAGGCGGCACACGACGCGCGGCGCGAGCTAGCCGACTACCTCGTCAGCCGACTGAGCGGAATGAGGCCTGTCATGTACGAAGTCGCCACGCGGGAGATGCCCGAGCGGAGCCTGCTCTGTCTCAAGCGCAACGTCGCCGTGCAGGAGCAATTTGCGTTCGGCAAGGAGTTCATCGCGATCTTGCGCGAGCGCCCGCTCCCGAAGATCGAAGGACGAGAAGGCGCGTTCTTCTGCATCTACTGGAGCCACCCGACCGCTGACGGCGATGGTCTGATCGAATGGTGCAAGCCGGTTCCGCAGGCGGAGGCACGTGCCCTCGCGGAGCAATATCCCGAGCTGACGTTGCGAACCGAGCCGGCGCACCTGGAGATGTTCGTCGCGCTGCCAGCTGGGTACGGGGCGGTGCAGTGGAACCTCGCTTGCGAGTCACTGGATGCTTGGGGGCAGGAGCAGGCGCTGGAGCACGAGGGTGATCGTCTTGCCCTCACGCCCGAGGACCTCGGCCTGCGCACCACCTATCTCGCGACCGGACCCGTCACCAACCCGGTCTCCGACATCGACCTCGCCATCCCGTTCGCCGTAGAGCCATGATCGAAGCCCACGGCCTGGTCAAGCGCTATGGCTCGACCATGGCCGTCAACGACCTGTCTTTCTCCATCCGGCCGGGCCTGGTCACCGGTTTCCTTGGCCCGAACGGCGCCGGGAAGACCACCACGATGCGGATGATCCTGGGCCTGGACGCGCCGACGCGGGGCTCGGTCACCGTAGGCGGGCGCAGCTACCGCGACCTGCCGGCGCCCATGCGCGAGGTGGGCGCCCTTCTCGACGCCAAGGCGCTGCAGGGCGGCCGCCGGGCCCGCGACCACCTGCTGTGCCTGGCCCAGAGTAACGGCATCCCCCGCGGCCGGGTGGACGAGGTGCTCCGCATCGTCGGTCTGGAGGGCGTGGCCAGGCGCCGGGCGAAGGGCTTCTCGCTGGGCATGGGCCAGCGGCTCGGCATCGCCTCGGCGCTCCTGGGGGACCCGGCCGTGCTCATCTTCGACGAACCGGTGAACGGCCTCGACCCCGACGGCATCCACTGGGTCCGGACCCTCCTGCGGGCGCTGGCCGCCGAGGGCCGCACCGTGCTGGTCTCCAGCCACCTGATGAGCGAGATGGCCCTGACCGCCGACCACCTGCTGGTGATCGGCAAGGGCCGGCTGATCGCCGATACCAGCGTGGACGAGTTCGTGCGGTCCAGTTCCCAGCAGTCGGTACACGTCCGCAGCCCCCAGGCGGCCGAGCTGGCCGCCCGCTGCCGCGAGGCCGGCGCCACCGTCCGGGCCGGGAGCACCTCCCAGGTGGCGGCCGCACCCGTGGCCGGCCCGGACGCCGGGACCGACCCCGACGTCATCGAGATCACCGGGATGGACAGCGCCGAGGTGGGACGGCTGGCCGCCGCCCATGGCATCGCCCTGTCCGAGCTCATCCCCGTCCGGGCCTCGCTGGAGGAAGCGTTCATGGAACTGACCCGAGACAGCGTGGAATACCAGGCGACCGGGGCGACCCGATGACCGACGCCACGATCGCCCTCGCCGGCCCGGACCACCGGGCGGCCTACCGTGCAGCCACCTTCGGCGACGTGCTGCGCTCGGAGTGGACCAAGCTCCGTTCGGTCCGGTCGACTTTCTGGGCGCTGACCGTGACCGTCGTGGTCGGCATCGCCCTGGGAGCCGTCATCAGCGCGGCCGCCGCCCACGGCTACGCCAAGTTCAGCGTCTCCCAAAAGCTGAGCTGGGACCCGACGGGGGTCAGCGCGGCGGGGATGGCCATCGCGCAGCTGGCCATCGCCGTGCTCGGGGTGCTCTGCATCAGCTCCGAGTACTCCTCCGGGATGATCCGCACCAGCCTGATCGCCGTCCCGAAGCGAGGCCGGGTACTGGCAGCCAAGTCGCTGGTCTTCGCTGGGGTGACGTTCGTCGTGGGCGAAGTCACGACCTTCGTGGCGTTCTTTGTGGGCCAGGCCCTCATCAGCGGCCATGCCCCCCACGCGGCGCTCGGCGATCCCGGGGTAGCCCGGGCGGTGGTGGGAGGAGGGCTGTACCTGGCCGCCCTGGCGGTGCTCAGCGTCGCGGCGGGGGCCTTGCTCCGGCACCCGGCCGCCGCCATCGCCTGCATGATGGCCGTCGTGCTCGTCCTCCCCCTGATCGCCCAGGCACTGCCGGACTCGTGGCGGAACCCGGTCACCGAGTTCTGGCCGACCCAGGCCGGAAACCAGATCACCAGCGTCTACCACTCCGCCCACACCCTCCAGCCCTGGCCCGGCTTCGGCGTGATGTGCCTGTTCACCGCCATCGTGTACGCCATCGCCTGGACGCTGCTGGACCGCCGGGACGCATGATGGCGGTCAGGGCGCGTCGCCATACCCAGGACCCGGCCCCCGCTGCAGGCAGTGACCAGTGAGCCCTTTCTCATCCAGGCCGTGACGGGTTCGTCACGGCCTGGTGACGTCGCGGCGTGCCGCCGCCGGGCATGAAAAAGCCCCGGCAGACGAGCTAGCCGGCAAGACCCGCTTCATAACCACTACCAGGGCTTCCGTGCTTTCCTGCCGTGCGTCGCCGCCGCTGTCGCGTCAGACCCTGAACTTCGCGGCCGGGATCATCCGCCGCCACCGGATCTCGATCGGCTCGCTGCGGCGGAAACTGAACCCGGACAGCAGGCCCTCCTGGTCCTGGCCTGCCTGCGCAAAGGCGAGACGTTCGCCAGCCTCGCGGCCGGGTCCGGGGTCGGCACGGCCACTGCCTGGTGGAGGGAAGTAGCTAGGGGCGGCTCGTCAGGCAGTGGTGTCCTGTTCACCGGGCTCCTTCGGGCTATCGGGGGCGGAGTTGAGGTCGGCGTCGCGTGCGGCGAGGTAGGCGGTCCAGTCCCGGCGGGCGTAGGTGACCCAGCGGACGGCCGTGTTGACGTGGATGCCGAGGAAGTCGGCGAGGACCGCGGCGGGAAGGTCCGAGGCGAGGGCAGCGAGGGCTCCGTTGCGGGCCGGCCTGGCGCTGATGCCGTGGCGGTTGAGCTGGTTGGTGAGGCTGTGAAGGTCGAGCGGCTGACCGGGGATACGGCCCGGGAACAGCCAGCGGGGTGTCTCCGGCCCGCTGGCGATCATGAGACGGGGCGGTGGCTTTGCGGCCAGCTCGCCGAAGATCGCGCCGAGGCGTGGCGGGAGAAGGACCGGGCGGCGGCCCGCTGTCAGATAGGTGTTGCCGTCTTTCTCGGTGATCTGGCCGGCGGTGAGGTGGCGTATCCGCTGGAGCTGGAGGCCGAAGAGCAGGACGAGGGCGCCGACGGCGCGGACGCCGACGGGCATGCTGCTGTCGGTGAGGCAGCGCTGGAGGAGCTGCCATCGCTGGTCGTCGCCGAGGAAGTCGGCGGGCTCCTGGCTCGGGATCGCCGGGACGATGAGGCGTCGGCTGAGGCCACGGTCAGCGGTCCAGATGAGGAAGTAGCTGACCCGGTAGCGCACCTGGGTCTGCTCCTCGCCGAGCCAGCGATCGACGTCGTCCTGGCGGAGCCCGGCTAGCGTGGTTCCCTGCCGGTCGATCCAGGCCAGGAACTCAAGGGCGATCAGGACCCGGACGCGCAGCTGGCGGCCTATCGAGGCGGGGAACGGCCGCCTGGCGGCCCGGTTGCGAGCCCGGCGCAGCAGGGACCAGTGCAGGAACGGGCGGACGAGGAGCGCGTACTCGGGCGGCTGGCCGGCAAGGTGGTGCTCGAGCCAGGCGGGGACGCGTTCAAGGTCCTCGTCGCGCTGGGGCAGGATGCCGGTCTGGATCAGGACCTGCCGGAGGTAGTGCAGGCTGTGGCCGGGCGGCAGCTCGTCCAGAAGGTCGTGGGTGACGGGCCGCTGCTGGGCGACCAGGTGCCTGAGAAATTCCGCGGCCGGGCTCTGCCGGACCCAGTGGATCGTGTTAAACGGCAGGTGGACCTGGGTGAACGCCTCGGCGAGGGGCTTGAGTTCGGCCGCGATGGTGCCGTCGGGTCCTGTGAGCAGTTCGGTGACCTTGCCGGCGAGCACGCAGTAGGCGCAGCCGTCGTGGCCGTAGGGGTATCCCGACCGCCCGCACCGGCGGCAGGTGAAGTCGATGGCGGTTCCCGCGCAGGTTCCGCAGAGCCCGGTGCCGTCGCCGTCCCGGCCGATCAGCGGATGGGACTGGCGGCAGCGGGCGCACTGTGCCGGGGCCCGGACGATGGCGGTGTAGCAGCTGTGGCAGACCGGCCCGATCGGCCAGAACGCGTTGACCGGCGCGTCGCGCTGGCACCGGGCGCATGTCAGGCGGGGACGCTCGTCGCGGGCGTAGCAGCTGTGGCAGATCGGCTCGTCGGTGGTGATCCGGACGCAAGGGCGGACCCGTCCGCAGCGTGAGCATTCCCGTTCCGGCCCGCGGTAGCACCTGTCGCACAGTGGAGCCGGTCCGGGAGCTCCGCGGCGCGGGGTATGCGGTAGGAGGCGTGATTGTCGTGCAGTTTGCGCTTGGCCCTCACGATCCGTTGCGCCATCGTCGCCTCAGGCACCAGAAACGCCTTGGCGATCTCCTTGGTCTCGAGGCTGGCGAGAAGCCGCAGGATGAGAGCGACCTGCGCATCGGCGGCGAGGGCGGGGTGTGCGCACAGGAACATGAGCCGGAGCTGGTCGTCAGGAACGACATCGAC
>JBKQQQ010000412.1:0-4449 GCA_052144275.1 Streptosporangiaceae bacterium | reverse complement strand
AGCCAGACCAGACCGCTACATCAGCGACACTCCGGACACCACTTAAGAGAACATGTCCACCACGAGACCAAAAACCCTCCGTCAGCTACGTCAGAGACACCCCAAAGCGGACTTGAGATAACGGCGGGTCAGCGCGCGGTTATCAAGAGCCCTTCGCATCGTTTGGCTGCATGGCCGTCCTTGTTACGGTTCCGGCGGCCAGTCGGCCAGGCTGTATATTTATACATCGCCGCGCTTGGGGTGAACGTCCTCAATTGCCGCTGACCGGGTGGTTGCGGCGGACCGGTGCTTCTTCAGCGGCGCTGCGCCTCGCCATCGAATGCCGGGGGCGGCTCGGGAGCGGTGGGAGGGTCTTTGGGCTCCTGCCGGGAGGACGGAGGGCCCGGGTATGGCGGCCGAACGCCGCTGCCGGGGCCGCGGCCGGTCCCCGATGCTGCGGGCGAGGGGTGCGAGGCGATGGGTGTCAGCTACTACGACGCGCTGTTGCCGGTACGTGAGCCCGGGGCCGGCCTCGCGAGCGTGCTGGCCGGTGTCCGGCTTCCTTACCGGGTGCTCGCGTCGATCTGCGTGCCTGCGGGCCGGATCGTTCTGGCCTTCGTTTCTGATAGTGCCCGGCTCAGTGGCATGTTCGCGGCCAACTGGGCTCCGGCGGGGGCGGATGCCGTGCCGGACGCCACGCTGTATGCGCTGGCCCGGCCGGCCGGCGCCTACGGGCTGGATGGGAAGTGGGACGGGGCGCGATGGTGGTCGCGGGATCACAAGATGATGGTGGTCTTCGGATTTGGCTCTTACCGGCTGGCCAAGGTGTGCGTCCGGGGCATTTGCTCGGCGGTCAGCGGGGACGACA
Organism: Streptosporangiaceae bacterium; assembly: GCA_052144275.1. Lineage (GTDB taxonomy): Bacteria > Actinomycetota > Actinomycetes > Streptosporangiales > Streptosporangiaceae > Palsa-504. The sequence continues at coordinate 3,602 of JBKQQQ010000412.1, read as the reverse complement.
TAGTGTTCTTGCACGGATGCGCATTGTCGGTCAGTGCGGGAACTGACCGGCGGGGTGTGGTTATCACGGGGAGTTCGGGGGCGGGGAAGACCACGCTGGTGGCGGGGCTGCTGCGGCATCCGGAGTATGCAGCTGCGGTGCTGAACGACGACTGGGGTGCCATTTCGCTGAGTCGCGGGGATTCGGTCGGCACGGGAGAAAGGATGCTGCACATGAAGACGGGCAGCGTGCTGGCCCTTCGTCCCGGCTTCTTCACCAGCGCGCCGGCGGGCTCGTATTCGCGTGATCTGTCAGAGCGGGATCGGGCGGCCCGGATGCTGGTGTCACCGGAAAGTGTGTACGGGACGGCATGGAGCACCTCGGCGACGGTGGTGGAGCATGTGGCCGTGGTTGTGCGGGAGCCGCCGGACTGGTTGCCGCCCGGCCGGGAAGGCGAGGCGATAAGGGCGCTGGAGAGCGAGGGTGAGGTGGGTCTGGTTCACCATCACGAGGCGTTCTTTAATGGATCACTGATCCTGACGGCGGAAGATGATAAGTTGCGCGAGGAGCGGCACTACAGGCAGCTTCTTGGTCGCACGACGGTGTCTTGGATAAATAATTGCGGGACAGCCGAGGCTCTGGTGGGCAACTTCATCTCCGCAGTCATGGGATGAGGTAAATACAGCATCCGGCGGTTTCTTCGGCCGATAGCGTCAAACCGGCGGCGGCGATGCCACTCACAGGCTTCTGGGCCGCGCTCTCATGCCGAGAGTGGTGCGCGTATCTGCCGATGAGGGCGCAATGCGGGGTCTCAGGTGAACGGGGACAGGACTGTTCTGGCCAGGTGGTGGCGTCAGCTGCCCTGTACGGCGGCCAGTATGAGATCGGTGGTCTCCTACGGGTGGCTGATGAAGGCGACGTGGGAGCTGCTGATCTCGACCGTGTGCGCGCCGGCTCGGGTCGCCATCGCCCGCTCCGCCACTGGCGGGATCGCGTTGTCGTTGCGGGCGACCATGTACCAGCTCGGCAGCGTCTTCCAGCCCGCCGGACCTGACGGCGTGCCCAGGCACGACAACGTCACGGGCCGCTGGCTCACGGCCATCACGGCCGCCAGCGCATCCGGCAGGTCGGCGCAGAACTGCTCGTGGAAGAACTCGGGGTTGATATAGGCGTCGCCGTCTCCGTCGGGCATGCCGGGGTAGGGACGCACGAGGAGGTGGCCGGCCAGGTCGTTCGATGCTCCGTCGAGCGCGCCGGCCGCGGCCAGCGTCTCGCCCTCGTCAGGCGCGTACGCCGCGATATAGACCAGGGCGCGGACGTCCGGCGCGCCGACGCTCGCGTTGGTGATCACCGAGCCGCCGTAGGAGTGCCCGGCGAGCACGACCGGGCCCTGGATCGTGCTGAGGAAAGTGCGCACGTAGTCGCCGTCGCTGATCACGCCCCGCAGAGGATTCGCCGGCGCGTACGCGCGGTAGCCCAGCGCGGACAAGCGTTGGATGACTTCTGACCATCCGGAGGCGTCGGCGAACGCACCGTGAATCAAGACGATGGTCGGTTTTGCGTCTGGCTCCAACGTGACCCCCAGGACCAGTAGGCAATCGGTCATGGACAGCATCGCGCCTGCGCGCACTGGATGTCCATGCCGGCCCTTCTCGCGCGGCAGCCTGAATAGGCGATCTCTGCACGATCCCCCGTCGCATGCCGCGACAGCGTGTTACGAGTGTCGAACGCACGCTTCTGCAGGGAGTGCAGATTCGCGAGCTTCGCGGAGTGCAGGTGCTCGCCCAGTGTCAAGGCATGATGACCTTCACCGAACTGGCCTCCGTACCTTCCGATCCTCCTGCGCCGTTCACCGACCGGCTGCGGCTGGCAGTGGCCGCCTACCTGGCCCGCTTCAAGGGCTCCTCCCGCAAGCACACCGAATCTGACCTGCGCTGCTACCTCGCCTGGTGCGCCGAGCACGGCCTAGACCCGCTGGCTGCCCAGCGGCCGCACCTGGAACTGTACATCCGGTCGATGCAGGAAATCCGCCGGTTCAAGCCCTCTACGGTGTCCCGGCGGTTCTCAGTCACGGCCGGGTTCTACCGGACCTGCGCCATCGACGGAATCATGGAACACTCGCCCGCCGAGCACGTGCGCCGTCCCGCGGTGCCCGCCGAGTCACCCACGCTGGGGTTCACCCACCTGCAGTTCGAAGCTCTGCTCACCGCCGCCCGGGAATCACCGAACCCGTGCGACTTCGCGCTGGTGGCCATGCTCGGACTGCTCGGCTTGCGGATCTTCGAGGCCGCCGGCGCGGACATCGCCGATCTCGGCGAAGAGCACGGCCACCGGGTGCTGCGCGTGTGCGGCAAGGGCACCAAGATCGTCCTGGTGCCGCTGCCGCCCGCGGTCGGGCGGGCCATCGACCGGGCGGTCGGAGACCGCACGCGCGGTCCGGTCCTGCTCAACAGCCGCGGCGCCCGGATGGACCGGCACGCGGCCACCCGGCGCCTGCGGCGACTCGCCGAAACCGCCGGCATCCAGGTCACCCGGGCGCACCCGCACATGCTCCGCCATATTCTCTCTGCTTTGTTTCCGTGTCGCGATAGCCGCCGCCGGCGGGCAAGCGGACCTGCGGCCTGCGCTGTTCGACTACCTCCTCCTCGCTGCCGCTTGTTGCGGAACTCTGTGAGACGGGTCAGCCTCCCAGCAGCGCAGGCCAACTGCGACACGGGTACCACCGAACACGGCGACTGCGGAGAGAAGCAGGACATTCGTCACAACCATGCTCGATGCCGGCGTCGACCTCAGGGACGTCCAGATCGCCGCCCGCCACGCGGACCCGCGCACGACTATGCGGTATGACCGGGCCCGCCAGAACCTGGACCGCCACCCGAACTACATCCTCGCCGCCTACATGGCCTCCGGTACCTGACCGAACCTGCGTCTTTCGGGCCCGGCCCGGGAGACGGCCGGCATTGCCGGTGAACGAGTGGGCGCTGTGCGGAGTAACCCGGCACCGTCGTACGCCTCTCATGCTGTGATGGCGCCAGGAGGTCAGTCCATGACGAACTACGCCCGCATGTACCGGTTCGGGATCACACCCTGGGAGCGCTATAGAACGGTAGCGGCAGCAAGTATCACCGCGCTGCTGGATCGCGAGGAGACGCAGCGCTCCCGCCCCCTCGGCCGTGCGCTCGACCTCGGCTGCGGCCGCGGCCAGTACACCCCCGAGCTCGCGCGGAGGGGGTGGCAGGCCGTGGGCATCGACTACGTGCCGGCCGCGATCGAGGCGGCAGCAGCGAAGAGCCGGGGCGCAGTCGGGCTCAGCTACGTCGTCGGCGACGTGACGCGGCTGCCGTCGGCCCACCTTGGGGGACGTTCGACTTCTTCCTCGACATCGGCTGCTTCCAGGGTCTGGACGCCGGACAGCGTCTGTCCCAGGGGGAAGGTGTCTCTGAGCTGGCCAGCCCCGGGGCCACATTGCTGCTGCTGAGCTTCGGCCCGAGCCGGTGGCGGTCGCTGGTCGGAGGCGCATCGCAGGAGGAGGTCGAAACCGCCTTCGCGGGCTGGGAGATGCTCGCGGTCGAGCCGGCGGACACCGCCGGCTTGGGCTGGCCGATGAACAAGACACCGTCCGG
>JBKQQQ010000411.1:0-3248 GCA_052144275.1 Streptosporangiaceae bacterium | reverse complement strand
CGTCCCGGCTCGGCGTCATCCCGCGCCGCGGCGGCCCGGGCGACATCCGCTGGTTCGAGTTCGACCCGACCTACGTGCTGCACTGGACCAACGCCTACGAGGAGGGCGACGAGATCGTCGTCGACGGGTTCTTCCAGGGCTGCCCGGAGCCGGCCGACGCCGGCCCGAACGGCCCGAAGGAGAAGATGTTCCGGTTCCTGGCCCAGGACATCATGCAGACCCGGCTGCACCGGTGGCGGATGAACCTGGTCACCGGGGCGACCAGCGAGCAGGACCTGTCGGACAGCTGCACCGAGTTCGGCACCATCAACAGCGGATTCGGCGGACGGCCCTACCGGTACAATTACGCTGCCACCAACGAGCCGGGCTGGTTCTTGTTCAACGGGCTGGTCAAGCACGACACGCTGACCGGCCGCGAGGAGCGGTACCAGTTCGAACCGGGCGTGTTCTGCAGCGAGGTCGGCGTCGCTCCGCGTGTGGGCGGGACCGGGGAGGACGACGCGTATCTCGTGACGCTCACGGTCGATGAGAACCGTGACCTGTCCGAGTGCGTCGTGTTCCGCGCCAACGACGTGGGCCGGGGCCCGATCGCGTGCGCTGCGCTCCCTGAGCGGATCGCGAGTGGCACGCACAGCTGCTGGGCGCCTGGTGAGTCCATCCAAGGCTGGTGACCAGCGGGGTCTGAACCCGTAAAAACCATGAGCCGGAGATGACCGAGACGTCAGATAACAGCGAGACGCCTGATAACGCTGAGGCACACGAGCCAGGCAACACGGAGAACTCCAACGCCATCGCCCTCGGGCTGATCGGCGACGAGTGGAACCTGACCATCGTCAGGCTGGCCATCATGTCCGGCGTGCGCCGGTACAAGGACTTCCGCGACCGGCTCGGCATCGCCAACTCGGTGCTGACCGTGCGGCTGCGCCGCCTCACCGAGGCCGGCGTGTTCACCATGTCCCAGTACTCCGACGCGCCGCGCCGGTACGAGTACGTGCTCACCGAACGCGGCCGCGACCTGTGGAAGGTGCTGCTGACCATCTGGTCGTGGGAAGCCGTCTGGGTGACCGAGCACATCGAGCCGATGCCGCCGATGTACCACACCGAGTGCGGCGAGGAGTTCTCCCCGGTCATGTACTGTCAGGCCTGCGGCCAGCCGGCTGGAATCCGGGACGTCCGGGGCACGTTCGGGCCGAGCGGCGGCTTCGACCGGTCGGTCCCGCGCGCCACCACCAGGCGCCGGTCCGCCGGCGGCTCGCCCGGTCCCGGCCTGGTGCCGCAGACGATCGAGCTGATCGGCAACCGCTGGTCGGCCTCGGCCCTGGCGGCCGCGTTCCTCGGCGCCCGGCGGTTCACCGACATGCTGGTGATGATGGGCGCGCCGCCGACCATCGTCTCGGACCGGCTGCGCACGTTCTGCCAGATGGGCGTGCTCCAGCCGGTCCTCACCAAGGCGGGCTCGGGCCGGGTCGAGTACCGGCTCACGGACAAGGGCCGGGCCTTCTTCCCGCACATCATGGTGATGCTCGACTGGGGCGACCGGTGGTTCCGCGCGCCCGAGGGGCCGGCCATGCTGCTCACCCACACCAGCTGCGGCGGCGAGTTCCACCCGGTCCTGCACTGCTCGGCCTGCCAGCGCGAGCTGCACGGCTCGCAGGTCCAGGTCGGCGGCGACCCGCCCAAGGGCAAAGTGACGCTTTAGACAGCAGCACGGGCCGCCGGCTTCTCGACCGCCCGGGCCAGGCCTGAGGTCATCCAGGTGAGCATCGACGGGACCTGTGCCCGCCAGGTCGCCATGGTGTGGCCACCCCCGGCGGTGAGCGTCAGCGGCACCTCCGGCTGCCGCAGTCGCAACTCCTGCCAGAAGACCTCGGCATTGGCCACATCCTGCCTGTCGTCCGCGCCCGCGCCCAGCCAGAACCGGGGGATGACCACGCCGGCGGGCAGCGTCTGGACCTCCTCGAGCGGGGTGTTCTCCTCCTGCAGCCTGCGGTTGCCGCCGAACGGGCTGACCAGGCGGAGAGGTTCGGCCAACTGGTTGTCGGACGGCTGGAAGTAGCCGCTCAGCACCGCGGCGAATCCGTAGCGGCGCGGGTAGCGCAGGGCCATGTTCGCGGCGCAGAACCCGCCCTCGGAGTAGCCGGCCACGCCCCAGGCCGAGCCCGGCCGCTGCACCCGCAGCATGCGCGCGATCTGGTTCGGCAGGTCCACCGCCAGATAGGTCAGGTCCTGCGGGCCGCCCACCTGGTTCAGGCACTGCAGCGAGATCCTCGCGCCGCCGTTCGCGTCCGGCATGACCACCACGGCGGGCTGAGCGAGCCTGTCCGCAAGCAGGTGGTCGTAGGTACCTGTTACGCCTACCACGGTGATCCAGTCCTCCGGCTTGCCCGGCTGGCCGTGGATGAGCTCGATCACCGGAAACCGGTACGCCTGGTATCCCGGCTGGAAGTACTGCGGCGGCAGGTAGACGTATACCACCCTGGTGATGTGGCTGCGCGGGCCGGTCACCATCAGCCGCAGCGTGTATCCCTGCTGCTGCGCCAGCCTCAGGTGGGTACTGCTCCCGTCGAGCGTGCCGGACCGCGTGCCGGACTGCGAGCCGGACCGCGAGCCGGAGGCGAGCGTAATGTCGGGCACGCGCGACGCCGCGCTGACGCCCTGGTCGGTCATGTCCGCCACCACCGCGCCCCAGGTCTGGTAGTAGCCGTAGTACTTGTTCACGGCCAGCACCCCGAACAGCATCGCGGGCATGAAGGCCAGGCACGCGGCCATGACGCGGAAGGCGGTGTGACGGGCGGTTATCGTCGGCCACATCAGCCCGCCGAATATCACCACAAGCAGGACAAATAGCGCCGTGCTCTGGGGTTCTAGCATTCCGGGCCCCCGTGTCCCCCGCACTGCCCCCTGGCCGGCGGGTCCTACCCATACGGAGTAGGCCCAGCGCCTGGTGATACGCCCGGTTACCGCCGCGCGGGCGGGACGGCTTCGGCCGGGTCGGCTTCGGCCGGGTCGGCTTCGGCCGGGCTCTCGGCTTCGGCCTGGTCGGCGTCAGCCGGGTCGGCGGTGGGCGGCCGGCCGCGGGGACGCATCGGTCCGGCGTGGCGAGGCAGCCGGCCGGCCTCGGCGAGCGCGCGGCGCAGCAGGAACTCGATCTGGGCGTTGGTGCTGCGCAGCTCGTCGTTAGCCCACCTGGCCAGGGCGTCGTGCACGGCCGGGTCCAGCCGCAGCAGTATGCTCTTGCGCTCGCTCAC
>JBKQQQ010000410.1:0-6248 GCA_052144275.1 Streptosporangiaceae bacterium | reverse complement strand
GTCGGAGCTGAACCGCGCCATGATCGTCCGCGCCAGGTCGGCGGTCTCCTCCTCGGTGTCGAACGGAAGGCTCGCCTCCTGCAGCGCGAACCCGTAGATGTAACTGTCCAGGACGGAGAACGCGTGTGCCGCCAGCGCGATCGGGAAGCCGGCTCCCCGCAGGCTGCCGATCACGGCGTCGTGGTGTCGCAGCGTGGCGGGACCGGGCGAGCTCCGCGACTCCGTCAGGCCGATCGCCCAGCGATGGCGGCTGAGGACCTGACGGGCGCTGACCGCCCGCTGGCGCATGGCCGCCTTCCAGTCGGCTTCGCCCGAGGGCAGCCCGATCTCGCTGAACACCAGGTCGATCATGCCGTCGAGGAGGTCGCCCTTGCTGGCCACGTGGTTGTACAGCGACATTGCCTCGACCCCGAGGACCTCGCCGAGCTTGCGCATGCTGAGCGAGGAGATGCCGCTGGAGTCGGCGAAGGCTACGGCGGCGCGCAGCACACGTTCCCTGCTCAGCGGGGACCGGGGCTGTGTCGTGGGCTTGGCCGGTGACGCCATCGGCGTTGGCTCCCATCGCGGGCTTGACAAGACTTACACCGTAAGCATACGCTCAACTTACGGCGTAAGCCAACGACGCCATAAGGATCATTGGAGTCATCGTGTCCATGTCCGCCCCGAATCCCTTGCCGACAGCAACGTCCGAACGATCGGCGGAGCCGACGCCCGCCACCGTCGGCGCGGAGACGATGAAGGCGATCGTCCAAGATGAATATGGCACCACCCCCGAAGAAGTGCTCCGGCTCGAGGAGATCGCCAGGCCCGAGATCGGCGACGACGAGATCCTCGTGCGCGTGCGTGCCGCCAGCGTGGATCGGGGCACGTGGCATCTGATGACGGGCCTGGCGTATCCCATTCGCCTGGCGGGCTTCGGGTTCCGCAGGCCCAAGGCCCTCAACCCGGGCCGCAGTCTGGCCGGGACGGTCGAGTCCGCGGGCAAAGAGGTGACCGGATTCGAGCCTGGCGATGAGGTCTACGGCACCTGCGACGGCTCCTTCGCCCCGTACGCCCGCGCCCGGGCGAGCAGGCTCGCGCCCAAGCCCGCGAACCTGTCCTTCGAGCAAGCGGCGGCCGTCCCCGTCTCCGCGCTCACCGCGCTGCAGGCCGTGCGCGACCACGCGAAGGTGCAGGCCGGGCAGAAGGTGCTGATCATCGGCGCTTCGGGAGGGGTGGGCACGTTCGCCGTCCAGATCGCCAAGGCCTTCGGAGCCGAGGTAACCGGCGTATGCAGCACGGCGAAGACGGATCTGGTCCGCTCCGTCGGAGCCGACCACGTGATCGACTACACCCGCGACGATTTCGCCGACGGGCAGCGCCGGTACGACGTAATCCTCGACATTGGCGGCAACCGCCGGCTGTCTCACCTCCGCCGGGCCCTTACCGCCCGCGGCAGGCTCGTCATAATCGGGGGCGAGAACGGTGGACGGTGGCTCGGCGGTACCGACCGCCAGTTCCGCGCCGTTCTGCTATCCCCGCTGGTGAGCCAGAATCTGGGCACGTTCATCGCGTCGGAGAACGCCGAGGACCTAGTGGTACTGCGGGTTCTCATCGAGTCAGGAAAGATCGCCCCCGCCATCGACCGGACCTACCCGCTCAGCCAGACCCCGGCCGCCATCCGCCACGTCCAAGAAGGTCGCGCCCGCGGCAAGGTCGTCATCACCATCTGAAGGCTGACGGAGCAGCTTGTCACAGCTCCATCGTGGCCGCGAGGTCCTCATCGACGATCAGGACCAGCTTGCCGCGGGTGTGGCCCTTCTCAATCTCGCGGTGCGCGGCCGGGGCGTCCTGCCAGTAGTACCTGCGGGCGATGTCGACGTCCAGCAATCCGTCGTCGAACCACGGGGCCATCCGGATCAGGTCGCTGCCGCGCGGCTGCCCGTTGTAGGGCCGCCAGCGGACCCGGTCGGCGTCCGGATAGGCGGCCTGACGCACCGGGGTGGCGATCAGGGCGCCGTCGCGGGCGGCGCGGGCGGCGCCGGCCAGGGGTGGCGCCGCGATGGCGAGTACCTTTCCGGCGCCGCCGCCGGTCTCCTTGCGGATCATGTCCGGCCAGTCAGGCCGGTTGTGGTCGACGACCACGGCCGCGCCGCCCTTGTGCACGAACTCATGGTGCTGCGGGCTGGCGGTCGCGACGACGGTCACGCCGAGCGCGCGGGCGATCTGCACCGCCAAGTGGCCCATGCCGCCCGCCGCGGCCGTGATCAGCACGTGGTCCCCAGCGACGGCGCCGAGGACGTCGGCCAGGCCCTGCTCGGCGGTCAGCCCGTCGACCGGTACCGCCGCCGCGTCGGTGCGGGCCAGCCCGGCCGGGATGGGGGCCAGCCGCTCGGCCGGGCAGGTCACGTACTGGGCATAACAGCCAGTCAGGCTGGGGGAGCCGTAGATCGGCTCGCCGTCGTGGAACCCGGCCTCGTCACCGCTGTGGCCCTCGACCAGGCCGGCGAACTCGGCACCGGGGATGTACGGCCAGGGACCGCTCCACCCGCCGCGGCGCAGGCTGGCGTCCCAGGGACCGACTCCGGCCGCGAGGACCCGGACCAGGATCTCGCCGCGGCCCGGCCGCGGGATGTCGATTTCGCCGACCCGCAGTACCTCGGGTCCGCCTGGCTCGCTGACCATGATCGCCTGCATCTGGCCTCCTGCCCCAGGGCCGCGGCATTGCAGGGCCCAGGCAACCAGCCAATCATGTGACCCGACAGCCCGGTGAGCTGGCCCGTCACTTGATGGCACATGTCTCCCATGTATCAACGGTCTGGTTGCCTGCTCTGAGAGGTATGGCTGACACTCGGCCGCGCCGCTCTGCTGGAGGCGCTGTCGAACGCGGTCGGCTGGGGGAGGCACAGGCATGAGGGAAAGCGTCGACACGGCTGTCGGCAAGGACCGGTTCTGGGCGATGTTCAAGGGGCGGGCGGTGGTGGTATCGGAGCTGCCCGCCGGGCGCAGCCGAGCACTGGCCACTGCGGCCAACGAGATAGCAGGCCGTGATGGCGCGTCGCTGCGTACGAAGGCCGAGTACCTGGCGCTCTATGACCTGTTGCTTGCGCAGGTCCCGCCAGTCCCGTCCGCGAAGCTGAGGCTGCTCGACGAGGCTGGGCGCCCCACCGTCGCCGCGCGCGCGATCGAGGAATACATCGGCGCGTCGCTGGGGAAGCCGGAGTTCTTCGATGCGGACATGTACATGTTTCACGTCACTGGATTCCAGCCAGGACGCGGTGTCCTGACCGAGCCGGTCAAGCCCGCCCACGGTGCCAGGCTCGACGTGTGGAAGACCGACCCGGCCGACCGCCGGCGCATTCCGGCCCCGGACGGCGGGGGTGCCTTGTTCAGTACGCAGGCTTTCGCGCTGAAGAACAGCGGGAACCGCACGCTGCGCGCGCCGAAGCGGTCGTGGCGGATAATCCTCGATGCCGCCGGGCACGGCAACCAGCTGGCTGGAATGACCCGGATCAACCTCAAGGCGATGTACAACGATCCTTCCCAGATGCGCGAAGCGCTGGCCTGGCGCCTGTTCGGCATAGCCGATATTCCGGCGCCAAGGCATACCTATGCGAAGCTGGCCTTCGGTACGACCTACAGGGGCCTCTTCTCGGTCATCGAGCATGTCGACAAGAAATTCCTGAGGGATCATTTCGGCGAGGACTACGGAGGAAACCTCTACAAGACCGGCTGCCGCGACATCGGGTGCGCGAGCCTGGCCTACAGGACCGGGCCCGATGGCGATGACTCGGGGCGCCAGTATTTCAGCCCGGGAGCCCGGGAGCGCACCTACCGTCTCAAGACCAACAAGAACAACCCTCAGGCCAGCACGTACGACGACCTGGCCTGTTTCGTCAGGACGATCAACGGCATCGGGATCGGCGGCGGGGAGGAACGATTCGATACGGACGCCTTCCGCGAGTCGGTGGACGGCATCATGAACGTCAATGCCTTCCTCAGGTGGGCGGCCGTCAACATGCTGCTTGGGAGCTGGGATAACTATTATGCCACCCCGTCAAATTATTATCTCTACAACTCCGGGCGCAAGGGAGCGGCAGAAGATTTCGTCAGCTCCCCTTACTTCCACTTCATACCCTGGGACTACGACAACTGCCTGGGGATCGATTATTCAGGCACCCGGTGGCAGTACGCCGATATCCTCGACTGGCCGGGGAAGGTGAACCGCCACATCCCGAAGATCCCGCTCGTGCGGAACCTGCTCCGCAACCACGACTACCGTCAATACTACCTGGATTATATGGAGCACATTCTCGATACCGAGTTCAATCCGAGGGCAATTACCGCGCTGATCGGGCCGCGCTCTGAAGATGGCCTGTGGCACCGGGTCCGGCAGGCGGCCTACCTGGAATCGGATACGCCTCATGGGCGGCCGTTCACCGGTCGGCGGCACAGCAACGACGAGGTCTACCAGAGCGGCTGTCGGCAGCGCGAACTGCGGCACGGAAAGAAGACGATGGAGGGCATCGTCCACTACGTCCGCATGCGTCATGACAGCGCCCGTGCGCAGCTGGAGCGGATAAGGCGGACGATGCCGCGCACCGTCGATGCCTTCCCGGCGGAAGAGCAGCTGCCACGGGCGGCCTAGGTGCGCCTGGCCTGCTCCTGACCGGAGATGCGAGGGTAAGCGGAATCGAAGAGAAGACCATCTGCGGCGCGGTGGAATGAGGATCATGGATCGTACCGAACGAGGTCTCGGCGAGGCCAGCACCGTCAGAACCTCCGCGGGACAGGTGGTGCCGGGCTACGTTCATGCCCTGTTCCAGCAACGCGTCGACGGAGACGATGCGCTGCTCAGACTCGCTGGGCTCCGCTTCGCCCAGATGGGCGCGGCCGCGGAGGTGTATGCCGATACGCCGGACCAGCTCGAGTATGTCCTGCAGTTCGTGCCCGCCCATGCCCGCTTGCCCGTCGTCCACCTCAGCCGCGGCGTCAACGTCCTGCACGGGCGGGACCGCGCCGTGGTGAGCGAATTCGCCGATCGCTTCGCAGGCCGCGTCGCCGGCCTGGTCGTCCACGACAAACGTGAGATGGGGGCACAGACAGACCGCCTGCTTGCCGCGATGCGCGAGCTAAATGCCCGCCTTTGCGAGCGGCGGGACAGCCCCCTCCTCTTTCTCGAGTACGCCGCCGGACTGGATCGCGGCTGGTTCGTCGAGGTTGCGGAGCGGCTGGAAGAAGCCGAGCGAGTCAGTTGCTGCATCGACGTCGGTCACATTGGCCTGAGACAAGCGGCCGCCAGGTTCGGAGACCACCATCCTGGCCTGGACCTCAGGAAGCTCGGCCCGGTGGACGACCGCCTGCCCGACCTGGTGGCGGACATCCAGGACGCGGTGGGAGGCGCCTTGCCACACGTGCTCGATGTCATACGCTCGGTTGGCCGGCTCGGCAAGCCTGTGCACTTTCACCTGCATGATGGGCATCCGCTCGTCCCAGGTCTCCGTGATCACTTCAGTTTCCTGACGCGGCTGCCCATTTCTTTCAGCTACCAAGGCCGCCGGTCACTGAGCATGATGTACGGACCAGGCGGCCTGGCCTCCATCGTGTCAACAGCTATCGACGCATGCCCTCCGCAGGGAGTCTCCGTCACGCTAGAGATCCACCAGGTCGAAGGCCGGCTGCCTCTCGCCGACGCCGCATGGCTCTTTCCGCACTGGCAGGACACGACCAATGCCGAACGGATGAACTACTGGCTCTCGGTCTTGTCGGAAAATGCGATGCTCATAGCCCAGCAAGAAAGAATGTACTGAACGTGGCGTATCCGACCGGCGCATTGGCGTCGGGCATGGTCGTGACTATTGATTTACGGGCGTTGTGCACTCGGGGCGGTGCGGGCCACGCGTGCGTGTTCCCGCATGGTCTCGGTGCCGTCCGCGCCGGGCTGGCGGCCGAACCCGCAGTACAGCGAGCATACGTCGTGGCAAGCCCCTCGCCGATCAAGTAACTTCGATCTAGGTGTTCTCAGCCGCGCCAGCCGTCGGCTGACTGCCGGTTTCGCCACTAGGAATCCGGCTTCTGGAGGAGGATCTGGCCATGAGTGACCACATACCAGCGGCGGGAGACGCCGGCGACCAGCGTGGCAGCGAGCCTGACATGTCGGCCACCGATGAGTTCGCCAGGATGCGGGCCGTGATGCGCGCATCAGAAAAGCACCGGGAAGGCGGGGTGGATCCAGAACTTGAGGTCGCGGACGCAGATCCCGGCGCTGG
>JBKQQQ010000409.1:0-11835 GCA_052144275.1 Streptosporangiaceae bacterium | reverse complement strand
GTGCCGGGCCGTCCGGCTGACGTCGAGGACGACCTTGCCGATGGCCTTGCCGTCGGCGACATGGCGCAGGGCCGCGGCCGTGTCGGTGAGGTCGAACGTGGCGCCGATGTGGGCACCACCCGGCGGGCGGCGAGCATGTCCAGGAGCTCCTGCTCGTTGCGGCGGAGTTCGTCCGGCGCGTGGGTGGCGAAGTCTGGACCGCACTGTTCTACAATCGCCCCAGGCAGCCACGCCACTGCTCGCGGTCACCCTGCTCTTCCTGCGTCGACCGGGGGTAGCGGACCTCGACCGGGCTCTCATCAGGGAACTTGCCGTCGTTGCCCTCGTCCTCGTACATGCCGGCTCCTTCCAGGAGCCAGGCGGATAGTGCGTGTCATTATCGTTTGCACGATGGCGAGTCGATGCACTCGCAGATACACCCATGACCTGGAAGAACAGCGCAGATCGCCGATTATCTCCTGTCCGCGTAACAGGTCGTGGTTTGCTCTTAAGCAAGCGATATTTCCAAACGCAGATTCGACAATTGGGGCATGTTGATAGTCGAGGCGGAATTCTCTGGACCTAGTATTACTCGGATCACCCCGTTGTTTTGGTGCGGAGCGAGTCGATGATGTCTGCTGCTGTTGGCTCAATCTGCGCCGCCGAGGTATTCGAGCGACCGGAACTTCTCATAGCTCAGGTACGGCAGCTGTAGTTCGTTGTGATCATGGTGTTGTCTCGGCGTAGGCGTTCCAGCGCTGGTGGGCTTGGCGGGCGCGGTGCTGGTGGCGGCGGCGCCAGTCCGACCGGCGCAGCCGGTGGGCCCGGTCTCGCCGGGGCGGCGGGATGACCGTGTCGCGCAGGAGCCGCAGCAACTCCGGCACGGTGACCGGGATCAGCCCGGCATCCAGGCCTGAGCCGGCCTCTTCCTGGCGCTGCAGGGCGACGGCGACAGCGAGATAGATGTAGGCGAGCACGCTGTGCCCATCCTCGTCCCCGCCGGGAGTATCGTCGCTGGTCACCTGCAGCATCGCCCAGTCATAGTGCCGGGTGCCCTTGGTCCCGGACCCGGTGCGCATCCGGTGCCAGGCGTGCGGGGGAATCACGCTGACCGCGTCAGCGGCGGTAATGGCCCGGCCTGAGCCGGAGGTAACGACGTGGCTGGAGCGGACTGCCATCACATAGCCGATCCCGTGCTGGCGGATGCCGCGGCGCAGCTCACGACCGCTATACACTTCGTCGCCGGCCACGAAGGCGGCGCGGATCCCCCAGGGACTGCGCGCGGTCCAGCAGGGCGCCGGCCAACTGCGGCTTGGTGGCGAACATCACCTCCTTCGGGACCCCCGCACCCGCAGGTTCAGCCGAGCCGGCGGAGCAGGTCATGGTACTGGTCCCAGAACGTGCTGGGCAGGTGACCGCCGAAGGTGCGGAGGTGCTCGCAGATGAGCGTGGCCTCCCGCTTCCATGTCTTGGCGTCGACGGAGAGCAGGAGGTTGAGGTCGTCTTCATCGATGCCCAGTCCATCGGTGTCGAGGGCGCCCCGTGCCGGGATCTTGCCGATCGGGCTGACGGCTGCCTCGGCGTGGCCGGAGAGCCGTTCGATGATCCACTTCAGGACACGGCTGTTCTCGCCGAAGCCCGGCCATAGGAACCTGCCGGAGGAGTCCTTGCGGAACCAGTTGACGAAGTAGATGCGCGGCAGTTTGGCGGCGTCAGCGTAACGGCCGATTTTCAGCCAGTGGGCGAAGTAGTCGCCCATGTTGTAGCCGCAAAATGGCAGCATTGCGAACGGGTCACGGCGCAGCTCGCCGACGTTCCCGTCGGCTGCCGCGGTCCGTTCGGAGGCGATGGTGGCGCCGAGGAATACGCCGTGTTCCCAGTCGAAGGCCTCGGTGACCAGCGGCACGGCGCTCGCGCGGCGCCCGCCGAACAGGATCGCCGAGATCGGGACGCCCCGGGGATCGTCCCATTCGGGCGCGATGATCGGGCATTGGGCGGCAGGTGCGGTGAACCGGGAATTGGGGTGGGCGGCGGGTTCCGGCGAGCCGGGAGTCCAGTCGCGTCCCTTCCAGTCGGTCAGGTGAGCGGGCGGCGGATCGGACAGGCCCTCCCACCACACGTCGCCGTCATCGGTGAGCGCGACATTGGTGAAGATGCTGTTGCCCCGGAGCGTCGCGATCGCGTTGGCGTTCGTGACTTCACTGGTTCCGGGTGCGACGCCGAAGAATCCCGCCTCGGGATTGATGGCATAGAGCCGCCCGTCGCCGCCGAATCGCAGCCACGCGATATCGTCGCCGATGGTCTCAACCCGCCAGCCAGGGATGGCAGGCTGGAGCATAGCAAGATTGGTCTTCCCGCATGCGGAGGGGAAGGCCGCCGCCAGGTATTTCGAATCGCCGCTCGGCGGCGTGACCTTGAGGATGAGCATGTGCTCTGCCAGCCATCCCTCGTCACGGGCCATCACTGATGCCACGCGCAGCGCGTAGCATTTCTTCCCGAGCAGGGCGTTGCCGCCATACCCGGAACCATAGGACCAGATCTCCCTCGTCTCGGGGAAGTGCGAGATGTACTTGGTCGTGCTGCACGGCCAGGGCACATCAGCCTGGTCCGCTTGCAGCGGGGCGCCGACGGAGTGCACCGCGCGGACGAACGAGCCGCGTTCCTCGATAAGCTGCAGTGCTGGTGTCCCCATTCTCGTCATGATCCGCATCGACACCGCCACATAGGGCGAGTCGGTTATCTCGACACCGAGCTGTGAGAGGTCGCTGTCTAGCGGCCCCATGCAGAAGGGAACTACATACATGGTGCGGCCCCGCATGCAGCCATTGAAGAGACGGGCGAACGTCTTCCGCATCTCATCCGGGGCGATCCAGTTGTTCGTGGGGCCGGCGTCCTCTTGCTTTTCCGAGCAGATGAAGGTCCGGTCTTCGACGCGCGCGACGTCGCTCGGATCGGAGGCACAGTGGAAGCTGTTCGGCCGGATCTGCGGGTTGAGCCGCCTGAATGTGCCCTGCTCGACCAGGAGATCGGTCAGGCGCTTCCATTCAGGATACGAGCCGTCGCACCACGCAATGTGATCAGGCTTGGTTAGCTCCGCAACCTCGCCCACCCATCCGGTCAGCTGAATGTCGCTTGCCAGGACTCGGTCAGCCAGGATAATCTGCCTGGTCATGATATGGCTCCTTCATGAGACGGAATGAGCATGAAGATCAGTCATTGTTCATTCGAGAACTAACGGAACATGCCGTCATACTCTGGCCAGATCTACGCGCGGCGCAGGGTCAAAGGTCCCGTAAGTGCGGGCTTTGAGTCATGCGCACTTGTCGTATTGAAATCCGCCGTTAATATGCGCGGCCGAGTCTGAAACACGCTCGTAATATATCCGTAACGCTCGGAATGCGGAGCCGGAAGACCCCGATTCGCGGGACCTCAGCCCGTTGCCATGCCCGCCGCAACGGGCCAGCGTCGGATGTAGCACCCGATCGCATCGGAGTGCCGCCCGGAAGTCCCGGGCTTATCTGCGGCTCGTCTCAGGGAGCGCGAAATGTCTGGATACCCGACCGATCACGCAGGGCTCGAGATATTGCCGTTCGACAGGTGCCTGCAATTGCTGGCCACGGTCCCTGTCGGACGGGTCAGTTTTCTCGCCGATGGCGAGATAGTGGTCCTGCCGGTAAACCATGTCGTCGATGGCCAGAACCCCGTCTTCTGCACGGCCAGCGGATCGAAGCTGTCCGCGGCCGGAGAGCAGGATCTGGTGGCATTCGAGGCAGACGAATATGATAAGCAAACCCGGTCTGGATGGAGCGTCCTGGTCAATGGCCGCGCCCAGGCGGTCTACGAAGAGGCCGAGATCCAGCGCTTGAACCACCTTGGCCTGCACCCCTGGGTCACCGCCGTGGACCGTCCGTTCTGGATCCGGATACGACCGGCCTCAATAAGCGGGCGGCAAACACCAGGGGCCAGCTAGCCTTCCAGCCAGCCAAACCCGCCCCGGACTGCCGGGTTCACCCTCCTGCCTTCCCGCGCGCCGCCAACGGCAGCCAGACACAAGATGAGAGGGCGCTCACATCGGCACAGTCGGACCTCGGTCAGTCCATCGGCCATGCGCCTAGCCGCGCAGATCACCCCGATTGGGTGCGGCACGGGCGGCCGCGCTGGCGACCAGGTTGGCATGCATATCGGCGGATATTGGATCTCTACGGCGCCTTGGGCGTCGCGGCGATGGGAACGTCTTGTTCGGCGCGGGACCGAAGACTGTGCCGGCCCATCCGGTTCGGAAGCCGGTGGTCTAGTCGACTATGAGCTACAGGATTTGGGCCCTCCTTGACGACGGGTTCAGCTCAGATCGCACATTATGCGATCATGCTCGACCCGTCGCCTAATGGTTTCGCGCTGGCGCGCATGCCGTATGGTTGCGCTTCGTGGCAGGACGCGGCGCCCCGGCGACGATCGCGCTGGAGCGGGCGGGCATCTCATTCACCCTGCACGAGTAGGCCCGCGACCCGTGGAGCGGCTCGTACGGCCTCGAGGCCAGCGAGGCGCTCAGGGTTCCGGCGGCCTGAGTGTTCAAAACCCTGGTCGCCGAGGTTGACGGCGCGCTGACCGCTGGCGTGGTGCCGGTGCACACCCAGCTCGACCTCAAAGCGCTGGCGATGGCCGTCGGCGGCAAGAAGGCGAGGATGGCGGAGGTCACCGCCGCCGAGCGCGCCACCGGCTACGTGGCCGACGGTATCTCCCCGCACGGGCAGCGCAAATGCATTCCGGTCGTGGTCGACGCGTCCGCTGTGGAGACGGCGACGATCTTCTGCAGCGCGGGCCGCCGCGGCCTGGAGATCGAGATCGGCCGGCCGGCCTGGTCAGCCGGCCGTCGCGACTGTCGCACCGATCGCGGCATCGCTGTGAGACGGATTCCGGTGCCTCAGCCTTCTCGGTCGGCGGCATCGCCGGGAAGCGCCTCCGAGACGCGTCGGATGGCAGCGCGCCAGGCGCCGACCGTTGCGGGCACCTCGCCGATGCGCCGGGTGGAAGAGCGGCAGCCACCCGGCCCGCACGCGATCCCGGTGACGGCATAGGGGCACGGGTGGAGGCCGTCGTGCTCGATGAGCAGGCGGGTGCCGGCTCCCTCGGGCGCCACGGTGAACGTGACGGCCGAGTCCAGACCGCTCATGTTCTCACGAGCCGCCGTCCAGGCGATCCGCAACATCTTCCCCTCGTCGAAGGCGAGCACCTCGCAGTACCCGGTGCCGCCCAAGCCGCACTGCCGGATCGGATCGCTGTCGATGGCGAACCGGTGCCCGGCCTCTAGCCTGAAGTCGTTCGGCATCAGCCAGCGGGCGATCAGATCCGGGTCGGTAAGCGCCCGCCACACCCTCTCCTTCGGGTAAGGCAGGAACTCCTCCACCCGGAGCACCCGCCGCCCGGCCGCCGGCGGGCGGGGCGGGCCGGACCGGAATGGCCACCCGGACCCGGGTCGCCGGGCCGGTTATCACGACCTCGGCCGTGTCCGGGACCGCGGCGAGCGGGGGCGTCAGGCGCAACCGGAACGCCTGCGTGCCGTCCGGAAACGTCCACGGTTCGCCCGGCAAGGCCACGTGCCAGTTCCCGGTGCCGTCAGTGAGCCACCAGGAGAAACCCGGCGTCCAGTTGTAGGCGAACCGGTCCGCGAGCCGCGGCATGCCGCGGCTCACCACGTGCAGGTGGCTCTCGCCTGCGGCCGTGCTCAGCCCGGCCAGGGCGAACCGCGCCCCGTCGACTTCCGGAAGGGTGGCGGCGAACGGGGCGAACAGCTCGGGGCCTTCGGCGGGCACCGGAGCGTCGCGGTGCGCGATGATGTTGGCCCAGTGCGCCGGGATCTGGCCGGCGGGAGGGACGGTGATGCCATGGCCGGCCGCGCCGAGCCGCTGGCACAGGGCGGCGAGCTGACCGGGTAGCGGGCTGTCGGCGGCGATCGTGCCCGTCTGCAGGAGCACCGTGATGATCTCGCCCGGGTCCGGGCCCTGGACTGGCCCCCTGGCGTCGCCGGTGGCCAGGATGCGTTCGGCCTCCAGCATGAGCAGGCGTTCGGCGGGCGAGATGGCCACCGGCTCGGGCAGCGGCGAGGGCCGGCGGCCGCGCGCGGGCGGCGGCCGGAGCGGGAGCTCGATCAGCAGGGTTCCGTCGCCGACCAGATCCAGCCGCCGGGCGGTGCGCGGGGGCACGGGTGACAACCGGGCCAGACCCCGCCAGGTAACCGCCCCGCCCTGACCGCCCTCAAACCGGACCGTGTAGCGGGTCCCCTGGTCGTCCACCGCCCAGAGCTGGCCATACGGCAGGTGATGCGGGCCGGCTCCGGTGACCTCCAGCTCCAGGCTCGACCCGTCCGGAGGCCAGCGCATGCGCATGACGACAGTGATCAGGGCCTCGGTCCCAGTCCGCACCAGTGACATGAGGTGCAGGGCCGAGGGCGCGCGGTCGCTGGCCACCTCGAACGCCCGGCTAATGGGCGTGACCCGCGGCGCCCGGCCGGCCGGGCCAGACGGCGGCTGAGGGCCGGGCAGCGTGAAGATGGTGCGGTGCAGCATGCGCCGCCTGCGGTCCCAGTTCAGCAGAAGCCGTGACCGGACCTTGATCGCGGCATAAAGTTCGCCCGCGACGCGGTCGAGGCATTCCCGGTCGAGCGCGCCGGCCGCAACAAGGATCCGCCCGGCCCGGATGACCTTCCAGTGCGCGCCCTCCGCAGTGGCGAACGGCGACATGCCCGGATCGGACCAGACGTCCATCCCGGCGGCGGCATCGAGGCCACGCAGCTGATCGCCCGCCCG
The DNA here is from genome assembly GCA_052144275.1 of Streptosporangiaceae bacterium. Lineage (GTDB taxonomy): Bacteria > Actinomycetota > Actinomycetes > Streptosporangiales > Streptosporangiaceae > Palsa-504. Next base: position 5,053 of record JBKQQQ010000409.1, on the reverse strand, counting down.
CCGCAGCTCGCCCTCCGCCCGCAGCCGCAGGTAGGTCTCGGCCCGCTCGTCGCCCACCCTCCAAGCCTGCACCCTGTCCGGGTCGGCGCTAGGCGATGGCCGGGCTTAGCGCTCGGGGCTGGAGTGGTGGCGGTACAGGCCGGCGACGCGGAAGGCTAGGTCCAGGGACTGGCTGCGGTTGAGTCTCGGGTCGCAGGTCGTCTCGTAGCGGCTGGTCAGGTCAGCCTCGGCGATGTGGTGGCCGCCGCCTATGCATTCGGTGACGTCATCGCCGGTGAACTCGATGTGGATACCTCCGGGGTGGGTGCCGAGCGCCCGGTGCACCTCGAAGAAGCCCGTCACCTCGTCAAGCACGTCGTCGAAATACCTAGTCTTGCGGCCGCTGGCCACCTCGACCGTATTGCCGTGCATCGGGTCGCAGACCCACACCACGGTGGCTCCGCTGGCCGCCACCTTCTCCACCAGGGGCGGCAGCGCCTGACGGATCCGGCCCGCGCCCATCCGGGTAATCAGGGTGAGGCGGCCGGGCCGGCGGTCCGGGTCAAGGGCGTCTATCAGGGCCAGGACATCCTGCGCGCTGGCCGCCGGGCCGACCTTGACGGCGACGGGATTGCGGATCTGGCGGGCGAACTCGACGTGGGCGCCGTCGAGAGCACGGGTGCGGTCCCCGATCCACAGCAGGTGAGCGGACAGGTCGTGGGTTTGCCCGCTCCGCGGGTCCGTCCGGGTCAGCGGTCGCTCGTAGTCCAGAAGCAGAGCCTCGTGGCTGGAGTAGAACTCCACCGCGCGGAATTCGTCCGGGTCGGCTCCGCAGGCGTGCATGAACGCGATGGCCCGGTCGATCTCCTCCGCCAGCTGCTCGTAGCGCTGCCCGGCCGGGCTGCGGGCCACGAAGTCCTGGTTCCAGGCGTGCACCTGGCGCAGGTCGGCGTATCCGCCGCTGGCCAGGGACCGGCACAGGTTCAGCGTGGCCGCCGAGCAGTGATACGCGTCGAGGAGCCGACCCGGGTCGGGCGTCCGGGCCGCGGCGGTGAACTCGATGCCGTTGACCGCGTCGCCCCGGTAGACGGGAAGCTCCACCCCGTCCCTGGCCTCGGTGGCCGCCGACCGCGGCTTGCCGAACTGACCCGCCAGCCTGCCCACCTTCACCACCGGCACGCTGGCCGCGTAGGTGAGCACGACGGCCATCTGCAGCAGCGTCCGGAACTTGCCGCGGATGCTGTCCGCCGTCATGCCGGCGAACGTCTCCGCGCAGTCGCCGCCCTGAAGCAGGAACGCCTCGCCGCGCGCGACCGCCGCCAGCCGGTCCCTCAGCTGGTCGCACTCCGCGGCCAGCACCAGCGGCGGCAGGCCGGCCAGGCTGCGCACCGCCGCCTCAAGCACGTCACGGTCAGGCCACTGTGGCTGCTGCAGCGCGGGCGAGGTCACGTATTCAGGCTAGCGGCGAGCTGGCGCTCGCAGCTGACGCAAACTCAAGGCGTCAGCCCATGGATTTGGCCCCGTCCAGGGACTCGCGGATGATGTCGGCGTGGCCGGCGTGGTGCGCGGTCTCGGCCATGACGTGCAGCAGCACCCGGCGGGCCGACCACCGTTCGCCGGGCGGGAACCACGGGGCCTTCGGCAGCGGGTGGGAGACGTCCAGGTCGGGCACGGAAGCGACTAGTTCCCCGGTCCGCCGGGCCACTGCCTCGTAACCGGCCAGCACGCCGTCCAGAGTCTCCTGCGGCAGCAGCCGGAACGCGTCGGCCCAGCGGGCGAAGTCGTCCTCGGTCATGGCGGCGAAGTCGCTCGTCTCGGCCGGGCCGTCCACGATGAACTTTGCCCAGTTCTCCTCGGTGGCCGCGACGTGCTTGATCAGGCCGCCCAGGGTCAGCTCGCTCGCGGTGGTGCGCTGCCGGGCCTGCTCGTCGGTCAGGTCGCGGACGGCGAAGCGCAGGAAGTACCGGCGGGCGGCCAGCGCCGCCAGCAGGTCGCCGCGCTCGCCGCCGCGCGGCGCCGTCGGCATGCTGGCCGGCTGGTCCTGGTCCGGGTGGCTCGTCGTCATGGTCTCCGCCTCTCGTGGAGTTGCTTGTCAGTTTCTCGTCCTGAGCTCACGTTACGGCCGATAGCGGCCAGTTTCTGGCCTCAATTGCGTGATGATGGAAATATGGCTGACACCAGTGCCCGGACGCTGCGGCTGCTGTCCCTGCTGCAGGCCCGCCGGTACTGGCCGGGCGATGAGCTCGCCGGCCAGCTGCGGGTCTCGCCGCGCACGCTGCGCCGGGACGTCAACCGGCTGCGCGAGCTCGGCTACCCGATCCAGGCCCGGCGGGGGGTGGCGGGCGGCTACCAGATGGCCGCGGGCACGGCGGTGCCGCCGCTGGTCGTCGACGACGAGGAGGCCGTCGCCCTGGCCGTCGGCCTGCAGGCGGCGGCGCACAGCGCGGTCGAGGGCGTCGCGGAGTCCTCGGTGCGCGCGCTGGCCAAGGTGGTGCAGGTGATGCCGGCCCGGCTGCGGCGGCGGGTCCAGGCGCTGGGCGCGATGACCGAGCCGGCCGGCTGGGGCGACGCCGGGGGCAGCGCCAGCGTGGACCCGGGCGTCCTGACCACGGTCGCGCTCGCCTGCCGGGACTGCGAGCGGATCCGGTTCTCCTACACCGCGCTCGGCGGCGAGCGCACCGGCCGGCACGTCGAGCCGCACCGCCTGGTGCTGCTCGGCCGCCGCTGGTACCTGGTCGGCTACGACCTGGGCCGGCACGGGTGGCGCAGCTTCCGCCTCGACCGGCTCGGCGAGCCGCGGGGCACCGCGGCCCGGTTCCGGCCCCGCGAGCTGCCCGCCGACGACGCCGCCGCCTTCGTCCGGGTCGGCATCCAGACCGCGATCGCCGTCTACGACGTGCGGGTCCTGGTCTCGGCACCGGCCGGGGACGTGCGCGAGCGGATCGGCCGGTGGGCCACGGTGGAAGACGTCGGCCCGGGCCGGTGCCTGGTGCGGACCTCCGGTGACTCGCTGGACTGGCCGATCATGGCGCTGGGCATGCTGGACGCGGACTTCCAGGTGATCTCCCCGCCCGAACTCCTCGACCGGGTACGCGACTGGGCCCGCCGGTTCAGCCGGGCCCGGCTGTCCAGCGATCGAACCTGAGCGAAGGCAGACACGGTGCCGGTGCCAGAACGCGCATCTTATAAAGCTCCATCCTCGCTGGTAAACCCTCAGTCGGTACCGGCCGGATGACGGGTGCCGCAACAAAATCGTCTCAGAGCGGTGTGCGCGAAAGGGTGGAGCCGGGGGGGCTAGCGGAGGCTCCGGTGGCTGATGCCGCTGGGGCGACGGTAATTCGGATGCCCGCCGCGCCCTTTCGGCCCTACCGTTCCGGTAAGCGATTCGAAGGGCCGAAGGGAGGGATCCGGTTATGGAGCACCTGGCCAGGAAGCTGATCAACTGGGCGTCGATCCTGGAGCCAGGCACCCGGGAGCAGGCCCTGCGGACCGCCTCGATGCCCTTCATCTGGCCGCACCTCGCGCTGATGCCCGACGCGCACCTGGGAAAGGGCGCCACGGTCGGGTCGGTGATCCCGACGCTGGGCGCGATCATGCCCGCCGCGGTGGGCGTGGACATCGGCTGCGGCATGATCGCCGTCCGCACCGGCCTGGCACGCGACGACCTGGCCGGCAAGCCGCTGGCCCGGCTGCGCGAGGCGATCGAGAAGGCGGTGCCGCTGTCGGCCGGGCAGTACAACGAGACCGTCCACGACGGCGGGACCGGCCAGCGGATCGCCGAGCTTGAGGAGCGCGACGGCGCGGACAGCGCCGAGGCGATCGCGCCGAACTGGCGGCTGCAGCTCGGCTCGCTCGGGTCAGGCAACCACTTCATCGAGGTCAGCCTGGACGAGCGGGACCGGGTCTGGCTGTTCCTGCACTCCGGGTCCCGCGGGGTCGGCAACAAGCTGGCGACCCGGCACATCAAGGTCGCGCGGGCCTGGTGCGAGCGGGCCTGGATCCAGCTGCCCGATCCGGACCTGGCCTACCTGGTGGAGGAGACAAACGAGTTCTTGGCCTACCTGCGGGACCTGCGCTGGGCGCAGCACTTCGCGCTGCTGAACCGGGAGGAGATGATGGCGCGGGTCGCGGAGTGCCTGGCCGGCTTCATGGGCCGGGACGTCCCGGCGGCGGAGGCGATCCAGTGTCACCACAACTACACCGAGCAGATGAGCGGTGACCTGGTGCGGCACTGGAAGTCGCGCCCAGCGGGCCGGAGCGGGCACGTGTGGCTGTCCCGCAAGGGCGCGATCGACGCCTCGGCAGGCAAGCCTGGTCTCATCCCCGGCTCGATGGGCACGCGCTCCTACGTCGTGACCGGCCGGGGCAACAGGCTGTCGCTGAACTCCTCGCCGCACGGCGCGGGCCGCGAGTACAGCCGGTCCGCCGCACGCCGGACGTTCACCCGGGCGCAGCTCGACACCGCGATGCGGGGAATCGAGTGGCGGCACACGGACGCGTTCCTCGACGAAATCCCCGGCGCGTACAAAGACATCGACACCGTGATGGCCGACGCCGCCGGCCTGGTGGAGATCCAGCACACGCTGCGGCAGATCGTCAACGTCAAGGGCGAATGAGATCGCCCGGGCCGCCTTCTCGGAAGTGGGCCCGGGTCACGGCCGGGCGGAAAGTAATTACCCGAGATGAGTATTTCCGCTGGTGCCGCGATGTGCGGCCCGGGGCATGCTTACCTGCATGAACTCTGCGATCCTCACCGAACGAGGCCGGCTGACCGCACTGCGGGCGGCCTGGATGTTCGACGGGACCGGATTCCGCCCTCGTTTACTTGCTGCCCATCAGGGCTTGCGGCTGCGGGGCGAAGATCCGGTCCTGAGGGCACGCACTACGGCCCGTTCGGGTAAATGATCTTATTTTCCTGAGTCCCACCAAGCCATGACCGTCGTGCCTGCCATTAGCGAACGGTGGCACGCGGCCGTTTCCCGGGATCTCGACGCTGAGCCGTTCACGCCCGCGCAGGAGGCTTTGCGGGCCGTCACCGGGGACGATGCCGTGATCGCCTACGGATCGACGCTGC
>JBKQQQ010000408.1:0-6080 GCA_052144275.1 Streptosporangiaceae bacterium | reverse complement strand
ATCGGCCAGCCCCTCAAACCGGATCCGCTGCTTGCGCCGCGCCGAGTCGAGGAAGAGGTTCGTGGTGATGCGGTGCAGCCAGCCCTCGAAGGTGCCCGGCGTATAGGTGGACAGCGATCGGAATACCCGGACGAAAACCTCCTGGGTCAGGTCCTCGGCGTCGTGCGGGTTGCCGGTCAGCCGGTAGGCGAGACGATATACCCGAGTGGAATGAGTGCGGACGATGTCCTCCCAGGTCGGGAGGTTCCACTGTGCTTCTTGAGCATTCCGCGCTTCTTGAGCATTCCGCTCGTGCTGATCAGGGTGCGTGGCCGGCGATTCGGCTCGGCCGGTCTCCTCCAACAATCCGCCCTCCGGGTCACAGAGTGCCGCGCCTGTCACCATCGTGCCCTGGATTCTTCCATTGCGCCAGTTGTGTCCGGCCAGCCGGCCTGCCGGCTGGGACGGGCCCGCCAGGCCCGTTACTCATCGAAAGAGCTAACGGCCTAAGCCCCCGGAGAGTTCCCGGACCTGCATATCTGGCGCTAGGCTGCTGCAGGTGGGGCCACTTGCGTACGCCGCCGGATACCTGCCCGAGGACGAGCCGCTGCTCGCCGCGCGGGCTAGCGCGGCCGACCTCGGTGGCACCGAACCGGTCCTCCCGGCCGTCGGCGCCACCCTGCGTTTCCTGGCCTGCGCGGTCGAGGCCAGGACGGTCGTCGAGATCGGCACCGGCTGCGGAAGTTCGGGTATCTGGCTGCTCCGCGGCATGCGCCCGGGCTCCACGCTCACCAGCGTGGACACCGAGCCCGAATATCACCGGATGGCCAGGAAGGCGTTCATCCAGGCCGGCTTCGCGCCGAATCAGTGCCGGCTCATCCTCGGGCGCGCGCTCGAGGTACTTCCGCGGCTCTCCGATGGCACCTACGACATGGTGTTCTGCGACGCGGATCCGCGAGACTACCCGGACTACCTGTTCGCCGCGCTGCGCCTGTTGCGGACAGGCGGGATCGTGGCGTTCAATAACGCGCTGGCAAGAACTTCTCCAGACGCCGGAGACGATGACCTGGCGTTCGACCTCGCCAGCCAGGTACGGGCCGACGAGCGGCTCGTGCCCGTGCTGGTGCCGCTCGGAGATGGCCTGCTTGCCGCGGTCAAGAGGAGCGACTAGGCAGCGGCCTGGGTTAGAGTCACCCAACCACGGACTTCAGGGCATCACCGAGCCTGGCCGCCTCGTCGGCGGTGAGCTCAACAACTAGCCGCCCGCCGCCTTCAAGCGGGACACGCATGACAATGCCGCGCCCCTCCTTGGTGACCTCAAGCGGACCGTCGCCCGTCCGCGGCTTCATCGCCGCCATTCTCCCATCCCCTTCCTCCGGACCCCGCCGCACAGCCCGTCTAGGCAGTGCTCCACCGGGTACTGCGCACGCCATTACCCCGGCGCCTGCGATGGAACCGGCCAGCCACAATCGTTTCTATCCGTCGCCCTATTATCCCGTGTTCCGAAGCAGAATGGTAATGATCGGCCATCCTGGCCGCCGTGAATGCGGGCGCAACAGGCCTTTTTCGCGGGCCGTTCGGCGATTTCGCCGGCGCGTCGTGTTGACCGGCCTCGGGCCGCAGGCGCGGCGTGCTCAGGCTGCGGGCGCGGCGTGCTCAGGGCCACGCCCGCGGCGTGCTCAGGGCCACGCCCGCGGCGTGCTCAGGCTAGGCCGGCGGCGCGCCGGGACAGGACCTCGTACGGGCCGGGCAGATCCCGGTAGCACTCGAAGCTAGCCTGGACGCAGGCGTCGAGGTTCGCGGCCGCGCGGCGATCTGGTGAGATAGCTATCTCACTGACTGACCATCAGTCATTGTGGGGAGGACATCGGGATGAGCGAGCCCGCCGAGCCGCCGTCCCGGCCGGCGCGGCGTCTGCTCATCGACCTGACGCCGCTGCGGCGGTCCCGCGATTTCCGCCGCCTGGTCTCCGGCGAGCTCGTGTCCGTACTCGGCACTCAGCTGACCACGGTGGCGGTTCCCTATCAGGTGTACCAGCTGACCCACTCCTCGCTGGTCGTCGGCCTGGTGTCGACGACCCAGCTGTTTCCGCTGATCGCCGGGTCGCTGATGGCCGGATCAGTGGTCGACGCGATGGACCGGCGCCGGCTGCTGATGGTGGCGCAGGTGCTGATGGCCGCCTGCAGCGCCGGGCTGGCGGTCAACGCCGACCTGGGACCCGCCCTGTGGCCGTTGTTCGTGCTGCCGGCCCTGGCGGCCGGGTTCAGCGGGCTGGACAGCGCCGGGCGCAACGCCATCGTGCCGAACATGGTCCGCCGGTCCGAGTTGCCCACCGCGAGCGCCATATTCCAGGCCCTGTTCCAGCTGGGCGCGGTGGCGGGCCCGGCGGTGGCCGGCTTGCTGCTGGCGGGCGCGGGCGTCCGCTTCGTGTACTGGATGGACGTAGCCAGCTTCGGGGTAGCCCTGCTGGCGGTGTTCCTGATCTCGCCGCAGCCGCCCGGGGAGGCAGGCCACCGGCCCGGCCTGCGCTCGATCATCGAGGGTCTGGAGTTCGTCCGCGGCAGGCAGTCCATCCAGGGTGCCTACCTGATCGACATCAACGCCATGGTGTTCGGCATGCCGCGTGCCCTGTTCCCGGCGCTGGCCACCACGTTTTTCGGCGGGGGCGCGTCCACCCTCGGCTTCCTCTACGCCGCGCCCGGCGCGGGCGCCCTGGTCGGCGCGCTCACCACCGGCTGGGTCAGCCGGATCCAGCGCCAGGGCCTGGCGGTCATCGTCGCGGTCATCGCCTGGGGCGCCGCCATCACCTGCTTCGGGCTGGTGCCGTGGCTGCCCGTGGCCCTGGCCCTGCTCGCCGCCGCGGGGTGCGCCGATGTCATCTCGGCGGTGTTCCGCAGCACGATCATCCAGCTCACCGTGCCGGACGCGCTGCGGGGCCGCCTGGCGGGCCTGCAGATCGCCGTGGTCACCGGCGGTCCCCGCCTGGGCGACCTGGAGGCAGGGGCGGTAGCGGCCGCCTTCGGCGACACCGTCTCGGTCGTTTCCGGCGGCCTGGCCTGCATCGCGGGCGCCCTGCTGCTGGCCCGGCTGCTGCCCGGCTTCCGCCACCAGCGGGCGACGGCGATCCCCGCGCATAAGCCACACGTACCCGGTGCCCCGCCGACCTCAGCGGAGGTATAGCACTAGCCGACCCGGACCGCCTCTGGGCTCCTGATCACCCGCGGGTCGGCAAAGGTCAGTACGTCTTCGAACACATTATCGTAATGGAACGCGTCCTAGGCCGTTACCTGCTGCCAACGGAGTCCGTTCACCACCGCAACGGCGTACGAGACGATAACCGGCCAGAGAATCTGGAACTCTGGCCCAAGCCGCAGCCAACCGGCATCCGGGTAAGCGACGCCATCGCGTGGGCACGCGAAATACTCGCTCAATACACAGCGCTCAATGCACAGCGCTCAATACACAGGGGCTTCGGACACCTCCAACAATGCTCAAGACCTGCCTTGAGCACTCTTGGAGGTGGCGGGAATCGAACCCGCGTCCTTCAGTACCTCACCAGGGCTTCTCCGGGCGCAGCTTGCTCTGCTTTTCTCAGCCCCGGCGATCACGCAAGCAAGACGCCGACAGGCTCAGTCGCTGTTAGATGTCCCGCCTAGCCCCGCGACCGGGTCAGGCGGTAAATCCTTCTAGCTGATGCCAGGCACCGGGTCGAAGGCATCCCCGGGCTGACAGTCCTCTTTAACTCGCCTTAGGCGGCGAGAGTGAGGGCAGTGCGCGGTGTGTTGGCACTTATTGGTTTGCGGCCACAGGATTAACGAGGTCACAACCGCAACCCTCGGCCCGCTTCCCCTGGTTCGACCACCGAAGTCGAAACCGATCACCCCCTATTGAGTTGTCCGGCCGGCACAGCTAAACCATCCCGCCACACCTGACCGTACACGTACAACACCCTCAAGCCAACTTGGATTCCCGTCCGACGACCTCGGAGTGACGGAGGTCAGGGGCCGAGGAGGACGGAGGTCAGCGGGCGGCCGAGAAGAAGGCGCCGGCTAGGGCGGCGGCGGAAAGCTTCGGCGTCTTGCCGGACTCGATCGCGGCGATCGCGATGTCGTCGCGGTAGCCGACGAACCAGCTCATCCAGCCTGCCCCGGTGTGGACCAGGCCGACCTGTCCGTACACCTGCGGGCCGGACAGGTCGGCGGCGTGGGCGGCGCCGGATCGGACGGCGCTGCGCATGAGCCCGCGCAGGGCGGACATCATGGCGGGGTCCAGCGAGGCGCCTGGGGTGCTGGCCGGGTCGGGTGACGCCTGGATCACCTGCGGGACGTGCCAGCGGCCGGCGGCCACCGCCGCAGCCACCATGGCCATGGACAGCAAGCTCATGCGCACGTTCCCCTGGCCGATGGTCTGGGCGGCGAGGACCGCGTTGCCCGCCGCGGACGGCACCGAACCGGAGAAGGCCGGCACCGGCAGCCGCGACCAGTTAGAGCCGATGCCGAATTCCCTGACCACCTGGGCCCACTGGCTGGCCGTGAGCCCCTCGGACAGTTCGGCGAACGCCGTGCTGCAGCCTTCGGCGAAAGCGGTGCTGAACGGCTTCTGCTCACCGGTCCCGTAGCTGGTGAAGGTCTGCCCGCCGACGGTGAAGGAATTCGCGCACGAGATCGGGGCCGCCAGCCCGTTGCTGACCAGCGCGGCCGCGGACACGATGGTGAAGGCATTGCCCGGCACCAGCTTCGCGTTCAGCGGGCCTCCGGCGGGCAGGACGCCGGACGCCTGGTGCTGCGCGACCGCCAGGACCTCGCCGGTTGTCGCCTGGACGGCGACGATCTCACCTGAACTGGACACGCCGTCGAGGGCGGTCAGCGCCGCGTTCTGCACCGTCGGGTTGATCGTGGTATGTACCGGCGTGCCCGCCGCGCCCGGCCACTGGGCCAGGACACTGGTCTGCTCGCCTGCCGAGTTCACCACCACGACCTCGGTCGTGGGCGTGCCGACCAGTTGACGCTGATAAGCCTCCTCGAGCCCGGACAGCCCCACCGTGGCGCCTGGGGCGTAGAGTGCGCCGTCGGCGCGCAGCCGCTCGTTGATCTCGCTGCCCACCTCGCCGACCAGTCCGGTGGCCTCGGCATTGAACAGCCGGCGCGATTCCGGCCGGACCACCAGGCCCGGTACCTCGCGAAGGTCGCTGCGCAGGCTCGCGTAGGTGGCGGAGTCAACGGTGGCGAGACGGAAGAACTGATCTGGCGGGGCGGCCGCGATCTCGCCGAGCACCTGCGCGGCCTGCAGTCCGGTGAGACGGGCGAACGCCAGGGCCGTCGCCGCCTGGCTGGACAGGCGTTCCGGCCACACGCCGAGCACGTAGGCCGTGGCCGGAAGCTGAAGCGGGTCGCCCTTAGCGTCGAGCACGGACGCCCGGGTCGGGAACTGGGTCACCACCGCCAGCCGATCGCCCGGGCCCAGGCTCGGGTTGACGACACCCGGCGCCCAGTCAACCTTCCAGGCGCCATTGACTCGGTGCAGTCCGAACTGGCCGCGATACGTCCACACCCGGCTCTGCTGGGCAAGGTCGACCGTCGCCATGAAGGAGGCTTGCGCGGTGCCGCCGTGCTGGACGACCGACTTCATGGTCAGGAATAGCTGTGTCGCGTCAAGCTGCGCGAAGGCGCCCCGCAGGTCCGCGGTGACGGTGTCCGACGCGCCCGTGGTCTGGGCGCTCGCGGCGGCGTACTGCTGCTGCTGCCAGTCGAACAGGAACGCCTGCGCTGCGGGCTCCGCGGAAGGCTCCGAGCCGAAGCCCGTGGCCAGGCCGATAACCAGCACGCCGACGGCGACGATGCCGAGTGCGGCGATGCGCGACCGTTTCGCTCGCCGGATCGCGGGCGAGGACTTACGGCCGGGCCTGGCAGCCGGGCTGGGAGCCACATGCCGGGCCGGACGGGCCGTACGCGGCCTGGGTGCCGGGCCGTTCTGGTCCGACGGGCCGCCGGCCGGCTCGGCTGGGCGGCCGCTCTGCCCAGGCACGCCGCCGAGCGGGCCAGGCACGCCGCCAGGGGTACCAGGCACGCCGCCAGGGGTACCAGGCACGCCGCCGAGCGGGC
>JBKQQQ010000407.1:0-9323 GCA_052144275.1 Streptosporangiaceae bacterium | reverse complement strand
ACGATGGCCCGGCTGCGGCGCAAGCTCGGCGACCCGCCGCTGATCGAGACCGTGGTGGGCAAGGGGTACCGGATGTGAGCCGCTTGCGGCTGACCGTCCGGGCACGGCTGACCCTGCTGTACACCGGCCTGTTCGCCGTGTGCGGGGCGATCGTCGTGGCGGTCAGCTACACCCTGGTGGCGGGGCTGGGGACGTCGGGGCAGGGCCAGGGGGATGGCCGGCAGCCATCTGCCGGCGATCTGGTCAGGTTCGCGGCGCAATGCCGGTCCGAGGAACTGAGCGCCCATCCCGCCCCGGGCGTCCTTGCCAAGTGCGCCGCGTACTTCCAGCAGCAGGGCGCGCAGGGCCAGCGTGACCTGACCCTGTCGCATCTGCTGCAGTACTCGCTGATCACGCTGGCCGTGGTCATCGCCCTCGCCGCGATCCTCGGCTGGATCTTCTCCGGGCGGGCGCTGCGCCCGGTGCACCAGATCACGACGGCCGCCCGGGCCGCGTCCGAACACAACCTGTCGGCGCGGGTCGCTCCGACAGGTCCCCGCGACGAGCTCCGCGAACTGGCCGAGACGTTCGACGAGATGCTCGGCCGGCTCCAGGCCGCGTTCGAGGGCCAGCAGCGGTTCATCGCCAACGCCTCCCATGAACTGCGCACCCCGCTCGCCGTCATGGGCGCCACCGTCGACGTCGTGCTGGGCAATCCCGGCAGCACGCCCGGCGACATGCGCGGCATGGCGGCGGACATCCGCGCTGCGGTGAATCACGCCGAGCACCTCATCGGCGCGCTGCTCATCCTCGCGCGCAACGAGCGCGGGCTCACCGTCCTCGAGGAGGTCGACCTGGCCACGGCCGCCGAAGACGTCCTCGACACCGCCGGCCTGGGCGACCGGCGGGTGCACGCCACGCTGGAGCCCGCCGTCATCTCCGGCGATCCGGTGCTGGCCGAGCGCCTCATCGCGAACCTGGTCGACAACGCGGTCCGGTACAACATCGCCGTCGGCGACATCTGGATCAGCACCCGCACCACCGCGAGCAGCAGCCAGCTGACCGTGGCCAATACCGGCCCGGTCATCAGCCCCGCCGACGCCGGCCGCATCTTCCAGCCGTTCCAGCGCCTCAGCGACCGCACGTCCCACGACGGCTTCGGGCTCGGCCTGGCCATCGTCGCGTCCATCGCCGCGATCCACGGCGGCACCGTCACCGCCCGCCCCCGCAATGACGGCGGCCTGTCCGTCACGGTCACCATCCCCTCGGCCGAAGCCCCGGCCCAGGGCACCGGCATCCAGGCAACCGAACGACCAGGTGTTCCGCCGCCGGGCCGTATCGGCGCAACCGGATAGCAGCCGCCCCGGCAACTAATCCCGTTTCGCGGCTGATAGTCCGATCAGTTCGACGTCGAATCGCTGCTTCAGCTCGTCCGTCACTGGGTGCGATTGCGCATGGACGGTCAAGACAAGCGGCGTCGTGGCCGCGGAGCGCCCTGCGCGTCATCCCCTGGATCCAGGACCTCGCCTTCGCCGACCCCTCATCTACGCCGGCGAAGGACTCCGCGAAGTCACTCATTGTGAAGCCTGATGTGCCACTGCTCAGATACCCCGGACCACTGCTCATGTAGGGCTCAAGTACGAAGCCGGATCCTCATCTAAATCGGTTCCCTGCACACCCCGCGACCATTCCACGCCGGCCGAAGCCCCCTTACTCGGCCATCGGCGTGCGCGCCGAGTACGCACCCGCGTCAAGGTCCTCGATGAGAGTCGGGCCTGCGGGTACCCAGCCGAGAAGCTCCCGTGTCTCGGTGCTCGTCGCCGCGAAATCCATGCCGAAGAAGGTGCCGATCCACCCGAAATGACCTGGGACGTCATCTGGGGCGATCGACGTGACGGGGAGGCCGAAGGCGCGGCCGATGGCCTCTGCGATGTCGCGGGTGGGTATGCCGTCTTCCGCGACGGCGTGCAGGCGAGCGCCGGCCGGAGCCTTCGCGAGTCCAAGGGCGACGAGGCGCGCGGCATCGGACCGGTGCACGGCGGCCCACCGGTTGGTCCCGTCTCCCGGGTAACCGGAGACGCCCTTTTCGCGGGCCACCGCGGCGATCGTCGCGATGAACCCGTGGTCGCCGGCTCCGTGCACGGTCGGCGCGAAGCGCAGGCTCACAGTGTGCACACCGCGGTCGACGTACTCGAGCGCGAGATTCTCGCTGCCTCCACGCGGCGACTCCGGGCCATGGAACGGGGACGCATCGTCCTCCCTGGCAGGCCTGCCCTGGGTGAGGGCGGCGACGCCTGAGGCGAGCAGGAAGGGGCGGTTGGTGCCGACGAGCGCGTCGCCTATGGTCTGGACCGCGGCTCGCTCGGCCGCGCTTGAGGCGGCCGGGTTGGACCAGTCGTGCTTGTTCGCGAGATGGATGACGGCTTCGGCGTCCTCAGCGCCAGCACGGATGCTCGCGAGATCGTCGAGGTGACCGCGGCGGACCTGGACCCCCTTTGCCTGGAGGGCAGCGGCGGAAGCGTCGGACCTGGCGAGCCCGGTGACCTCGTGCCCGGCGGCGAGAAGTTCATCGACGGTGGCGGAACCGATCCATCCGGAGGCTCCGGTGACGAAAACGCGCATGTCGCTGTGTCCCTTCGGCTCCGCCACGGGCGGAGCGGCTGATGCGATGATGTCAGTGACTGATGTCAGCTACAGACATCACTGTACACCTATACGACAGTCGCTGTCATCACTAGACTCGGCATCATGGTGCGTTGGGAGCCGGGCGCGAGAGAGCGCCTGAAGGCAGCGGCACTCGAGCTGTTCGCCACTCGCGGGTTCGAGCAGACGACCGCCGCGGAGATCGCGCAATCCGTCGGGTTGACCGAGCGCACCTTCTTCCGGCACTTCAGCGACAAGCGCGAGGTGCTGTTCTACGGGGAGCAACAGTTCCTCCAGGCGTTCGTCGACGGGGTGGACGCTGCGCCGCCTGACGCATCCCCGCTCGAGGTCATCGCCTGCGCGCTTCAGGCGGCGGCATCGTTTTTCCCCGACGAGCGCCGCCCATACTCCCGTGCTCGGCAGTCCGTGATCGACCAGAACCCCGCGCTCCGGGAACGCGAACTGCACAAACTCGCAGGCCTCGCCACAACGGTCGCCGAGGCCCTGCGCGCGCGAGGCATCGGCGAGCCGGCGGCCACCCTTGCGGCGGAGTCCGGCGCCACCGTGTTCGGAATCGCGTTCGCGCAGTGGATCCGCGAAGGCGAAAGACGGTCCCTGCCCGACATCGCATCGGACGTACTCCACGAGCTGATGAACCTAACCGGAGCGGCAACGGGTCACGGAAGTTCCCGTGACACACAAGAGTCCGCGAGCGCATCGTCATAACCACCGCGGCTTTAGCAGCGACCCGGAAAACGGTGCTGAATCCGTGCTGACACCCGGCCGCCTACCCGAGCCATCGCGAGCTGGCCGGGCCCGGGTCATGCTCGGGCCGGATCTGGTCACCGAGTGGATGGTGACCGATGGGGGATGCCCAGCAGCTGCGCTATGACGGCGCCGCTCTGGCGGTCACAGCGATGAGGGCAATACCCGGCCTGTCCGGTTGCTGCGGGCCCCTGGCTGGATGCCAGGGTCGGTGCGGGGACCGGGTGGCGGCGGGAGGAAAGTGACGTCGACGGCGAGGCCGCCGCCGGGCAGGGCGCGTGCCCCGATGGTGGCGCCGTGGGCGGTGGCGATGGCGCGGACGATGGACAGGCCGAGGCCGTGGCCGTGGCGGGCGGGGCGGGGGCCGAGCCGCTGGAAGGGCTGGAACAGGCGGTCGACCTCGGTCGGCGGGATGACCTGCCCGGAGTTGGTCACCGACAGGACGGCGCCGGCCTCGCTGGTCTTGGTAGTGATCTGGATGTTTCCGCCCGGGATGTTGTGCCGGACGGCGTTGTCGATCAGGTTGGTCACCAGCGGCTGAACCAGCAGCGGGTCACCGTCGAGGATGGCTGGCTGGATGTCGGCGTGGACGTGCAAGCCGAGGCGGCTGATCGCGGGGCGGGCGGCGGCCAGGGCTTCGCCGGTAATGGCCGCCAGGTCGAGGGGCTCGCGCTCACCGGTGCCGGCTTCGCTGCCGGCCAGGGTGAGCAGCGCCTCGATGAGGCGTTCCTGCTCGGCGTTGGAGGCGAGCAGTTCCCGGCTGACGGCGTGCCAGGTGGCGGTGGTGCTGGCCGGGTCGGCGAGGGTGACCTGGAGCAGGGTGCGTTCCCGGGTCAGGGGCGTGCGCAGCTCGTGCGAGGCGTTGGCGGCGAAGCGCCGCTGGACGTCGAACGAGGCCTCCAGCCGCGCGAACAGGTCGTCGAGGGTGTCGGCGAGTTCCTTGAGCTCGTCGTCGGGTCCGTGCAGGCCCAGCCGCTCGTGCAGGCTGCTGGCGGCGATCCGCCGCGCGGCGGCGGTGATCGTGCTCAGCGGGCGCAGCACCCGGCCGGCGATCATCCAGCCGATCGAGGCGGCGGCCACCGCGATGGCCGCCAGGGCGATGGCGCAGATGATCAGGATCTCCCGCTTGTCGTAGTTAATGTGAAACTGCGCATCGGCAAGCAACTTAGCCTGCTCAGCGGGGGTGAGGGCAGGCGGCCCCTGAAGCTGCCGGGCGGCGGCGACGGGCATAGAGGCGTTGATTATGTCGTAGCGACCTGCGTGCTGGACGTCGGCGATGGGGACTTCGACGGGGACTTTGACTATGTCGTAGCCACCTGCCTGCTGGACGTCGGCGATGGGGACTTTGGCGTGGAGTACTGCGGAGGCGGAGCTTTTCGGCTGGTTGGAGGGCGATTGCGGCGTCGTGTGCCCGTAGAGCAGGTAGGCAACGACGGCGAGCACGGCTGCGCCGCAGGCCAGGAACGCCGCGCCGTACAGGACGGTAAGGCGCAGCCGGGCGGTGCGGCGGGGCAGCCGCAGCCAGCGCGGCGGACCGGGGCGCGGGCGGGGAGTGTGCATTAGGGTTCTCCGATGCGGTAGCCGCTTTCCCGGACGGTCTGGATCACCGGCGGGTCGCCGAGCTTGGCCCGGAGCCGGCCGATGGTGGTCTTCACGGTGCTGGTGAACGGGTCGGCCGCTTCGTCCCATACCCGTTCGAGCAGTTCCTCGGCCGGGACCGGCCTCCCGTCCGCGGCGAGCAGGCATTCCAGCACGGCGAGTTCCTTCGGGGTCAGCGGCAGGCGCCGCCCGGCGCGGACCGCGACGCGGCGTGCCGGGTCCAGGCTCAGGTCACCGTGCTCGAGGGTGGCGGGCAGCGGGGCGGAGGCGCGCCGGCCCAGGGCTCGGATGCGGGCCACGAGTTCCGCGAAATCGAACGGCTTGGGCAGGTAATCATCGGCTCCCAGCCCGAGGCCCTCGACCCGGTCCTGGACCGACCTCGCCGCGGTGAGCATCAGCACCCGGGTCTCGGATCTGCCCGCGGCGAGGGCCCGGCAGACGTCGTCGCCGTGCACGCCGGGCAGGTCCCGGTCCAGCACCACCACGTCATAGCGGTTGACCGCCAGGCGCTCCAGGGCCGCCCCGCCGTCCAGGGCCACGTCGACGGCCATCCCCTCCCGGCGCAGCCCGGCCGCCACCGCCGTGGCCAGCACCTCGTCGTCCTCGGTCACCAGAACCCGCATCGCCTGCCCGCCGCCTCCTGCGCCCCCCCGGTATGTCAGCCAGCTGCCCGCTTCCCAGGATCGCAGGTCACAGGTGACAGCCAGGTGACATTTCTGGTCACCGTGCCGTCACCTCCCCTTCTGTACAACAGGCAGTAGCAGAAAGACACGCCCCGGCTCTACGAGGAGGCCGCGATGAACGGCAAGACCACTGGTAACCGGGGCCTGCGGCGCGCGGGCGCCCTGGCTGTCGCGGCAGCCGTCGCCGTGCTGGCCACGGCGTGCGGCGGCGGCAGTGCCCCGTCCTCCGCCAGCCCGCCGACCTACCCGCAGGTGCTTGCCCTCGCGCAGTGCATGCGCGGCCACGGCGTGCCGGACTTCCCCGACCCCAATGCATCGGGGAGCTACACCTTGACGTCAAACGGGTCAATTGAGGGCGCCGGGGGGTCGTCGATTGACATCAACAGCAGCCAGGCGCAGGCGGCTTATGGCGATTGCCGGCATCTGCTGCCTGGCGGCCCGTCTATCTCGCAGCTGGAGCAGATGGAGCAGCAAGAGCAGCAAGGGCAGGAGAAAGCGCTCCCCGAGTTGCTGAAGTGGGAACAGTGCGTGCGCAGTCACGGCGTGCCGAACTTCAACCTCGGACTGGGCGGCCAGAGCCCGGCGCCCGGTAACAGTGGTGCCTTCAACCCCAACTCGCCGCAGTTCCAGGCCGCGCTGAGCGCCTGTCGGCATCTGCTGCCCCCAGGCGCGAGCGTCCACATATCGACGCAAACGCACGCGTCAGCGTCATGAGCGGGACCGTTTCCCGTGGCGGGGAGGCCGGCGAGCAGGAGGGTGCCGTTGTGGCCGGGAAGGCCGGCCAGGCGCAGCCGGGCGGTCGGCTCCGGCGGGCGGTCGCGGTGGTGCTGGTGCTCGTCGTGCTCGGAGCCGGGGCGGGGATCGCGTGGGCGGCGGGTGCGTTCCGGTCGCATGGCTCGTCCGGGAGCGGGCAGGGGGCGCCGCCGCCGGCGACGCAGCCGGTGGTGCGGGAGGATCTGTCGTCGGTGGTGCCGGTGGACGCGACCTTGGGGTACGCGGAGTCGTACACGGTGCGGGGGCAGGGCGGCGGCGCGCTGACCTGGCTGCCGTCGGCGGGGCAGGTGATCCGGCAGGGGCAGGCGCTCTACCGGGTAGATAACGGCAGCCCGGTGGTGCTGCTCTACGGGTCGGTGCCGGCCTGGCGGACGCTGGATGAGGGGCTGACCGGGGCGGATGTGACCCAGCTGAATCAGGACTTGGTGGCGCTTGGCTATGCCGATAGCTCGGATATCAGCGCGCTGGGCTGGGATTACTTCTCGTGGGAGACCGCATACGGGGTGCAGCAGATGGAGTCGGCGCTGGGGGTTTCCAGCCCGCCGGGGTCGCTGCCGCTGGGGTCGGTGGTGTTCGAGCCGGAGGCGATCCGGGTCACGAACGTGCTGGGCAGCCTGGGCGGCCCGGCGGTTGGGCCAGTGCTGGCGGCGACCTCGGACCAGCACATGGTGACGATCCCGCTAAGCACCTCCCAGGAATCGGAGCTGGCGGTGGGAGACGCGGTCACGGTCACGCTGCCGGGCAGTGCCAGCACGCCCGGGACGATCTCCTCAGTCGGCACGGTGGCGTCCGGGTCGGCCAGTAACGCGACGATTCAGGTGACGGTCACGCTGACGCACCCGTCGGCGGCCGGGACCTTGGACCAGGCGCCGGTGACGGTGTACATCACCACCGCCAGCAGCTCCGGCCCGGTGCTCGCGGTGCCGGTGGGGGCGCTGCTGGCCCAGTCCTCGGGCGGGTACGCGGTCGAGGTCATCGGCGCCGGTAACACCCGGCGACTGGTGCCGGTGACGGTCGGGATCTTCAACGACAACTCCGGCCTGGTGCAGGTGACCGGGGCTCTGACGCCGGGCGAGCAAGTCGTGGTGCCGGCGACGTGAGCGCCGTCCTGGAGCTGGAGCGGGTGACGAAGGAGTATCCCGGTTCGCCGCCGGTGCGGGCGCTGGATCAGGTGAGCGTGGCGGTGGCGGCCGGGGAACTGGCCGCGGTGGTCGGCCCGTCGGGGTCGGGCAAGAGCACGCTGCTGCACCTGATGGGCACCCTGGACCGGCCCAGCAGCGGGGTGGTGCGGGTCACCGGCCTGGACGTGGCCCGGATGACCGACCGGGAGGTGTCCGCGCTGCGGGCGTCCCGGATCGGGTTCGTGTTCCAGCAGTTCTTCCTGGCCGAACATCAGAAGGTGCTCGATAACGTGGCCGACGGGCTGCTGTACGCGGGCGTGGCGCGCGCCCGGCGCCGCCAGCTGGCCGCCGCCGCGCTGGAGCGGGTCAGCCTGGGGCACCGGGCCGGTGCCCGGCCGACCCAGCTGTCGGGCGGGGAGCGGCAGCGGGTGGCGATCGCCCGGGCGATCGTCGGCCGCCCGCCGGTGGTGCTGGCCGACGAGCCGACCGGCAACCTGGACTCCGCCACCGGCGCCTCGATCCTGGCCCTGCTGGAAGAGCTCAACGCCGCCGGCACCACGATCATCGTGATCACCCACGACCACGCGATCGCCGCCTCGATGCGGCGCCGCATCGAGATGCTCGACGGCCGCATCATCACCGACACCGCCCCGGCCGCGGTCGGGGGCTGGCTGGCGCGGGAAGGACGATCATGACCATCACGTCAGGCCCAGACGCCCCGGCCCGGCTCCGCCCAGGCGACCTGGCCGGGCTGGCCAGCGTGGGGCTGCGCACCCGCAAGCTGCGCGCCGCGCTGTCGGCACTGGGCATCGCGATCGGGGTGGCCGCGATCGTGGCCGTCCTTGGCCTGGCCAACTCCTCCCAGGCCGGGCTGCTTGCGGAGATCAGCCGGCTGGGCACCAACCTGCTGACCGTCACCAACGGGACGGATCTCACTGGCCAGGCCGCCGAGCTGCCCGACGCCGCCTCCAGCATGATCGGCCGGCTGCCCGGCGTCATCGGCGTCCAGTACACCGGCACGGTCAGCAGCGCCAGCGTCTACCGCAGCCCACTGATCCCGTCGATCGACACCGACGGGCTGACCGTGACCGCCGCCAGCCTGGGCCTGCCCGTCGTAGTCGGCACCTCGGTCGCCCAGGGCAGCTACCTCAACGCCGCTACAGCCCGCGAGCCGGTCGCCGTGCTCGGCGCGGAGGCCGCCCAGCTGATGGGCATCGACCGGATCTGGCCCGGGGGGCGGATCTGGGTCGGCGGCATGTGGTTCTACGTGGTGGGTATCCTCAACCCCACCACCCTGGCCCCGCAGATCGACACCTCGGTCCTGGTCGGCTTCCCTGCCGCCGAGCAGTATCTAGGCCTCGACGGGCACCCCTCGGAGATCTACGTCCGCACCGTCAACACCCAGGCCGCCACCACCGCCGTCGACAACCTGCTCGGCGCCCAGGCCAACCCGGAAAACCCGAACGAGGTCAACGTCTCCCAGCCCTCGGACGCCCTCACCGCGCAGGCCGACGCCGCAGGCGCCTTCGACACCCTGTTCCTCGGCCTGGGCGCGGTCGCGCTGCTGGTCGGCGCGGTCGGCGTGGCCAACATCATGATCATCTCCGTGCTCGAACGGCGCCAGGAAATCGGGCTGCGCCGCGCGCTGGGCGCCACCAAAGGCCAGATCCGCACCCAGTTCCTGGCCGAGGCCATCCTGCTCGCCCTGGCCGGCGGCACCGTCGGGGACATCGCCGGCGCCGCCGCCACCGCCATCTAC
>JBKQQQ010000406.1:0-6653 GCA_052144275.1 Streptosporangiaceae bacterium | reverse complement strand
CGGCCTGGCCACCGAACTCCTCCGCATGCTCGCCCAGGCCGCCAGCGAACGGGGCATACATACGTTCACCGGGACGTACCTCACCGACAACCGCCCGGTCACGGCCCTGATCAACGAGGCGGACGAGGCCGCGAACCAGGTCACCTCGCGCGGCATCGCCGAGTTCTCCGTACCGCTTCCGCCCGGATCAAGGGCCCTGGGGCACCGCCCCTAGCTACGTAGTTCCGGTCAGTTACTCAACGACGAAAGGCCATGACTCCCGATGGGTTGTCATGGCCTTTGACCTGGTGGGCCGTCGCACGGCCTGCGAGGCGCCGGGATGGATCTGGCTGACCGTAGCCTCTGGTGTCGTCGGCCTTCGTGCTTCTCCGTAGATTCCTGCTGTCAGGCGGCTTCGGTAGTGGTCACCGTGAGGGTGTGGTCGGCGAAGTTGGCGACGAGTTCCAAGTGGCCGCCGAGTGCCTGTACATAGCGGGCGATGGCCTCGATGGTTGACAGCTCACCGCGCTCGATCTGGGAGACCCTGCCCGGGGTGACGCCCATGGTCTCGGCGAGCTGGGCCTGGGTGAGGCCGCGCTGCTTGCGCTCCTCGGCGAGCCTCTGGCCGCTCTGCCGGGCCATCAGTGCCTTGCGGCGCCGTTCGGCTTCTTCGGGACCGCCGACGCGCTCGATGTAGGCGTCGCGGTCCCACTTGGTATAACTGGTCACTGGCTGCCTTCCTCTGCTGCCCGTTCCTTCAGGTAAATCTCATAGAGCTGCTCGGCACGAGGGATCATCCGTGCGTACCACTTGTTCCAGCTCCCCGCCTTATCACCAGCGACGAGCAGGATCGCGGAGCGCCACGGGTCGAAGACGAACAGGATACGGACCTCGCTGCGCCCGCGGGAACCGGGCCGGAGTTCCTTCAGGTTCGCGATCTTCGAGTTGGTGATGGTGTCGACGAGCGGCCGGCCCAGCGCGGGTCCTGAACGGCTTAGCGTGTAGATGGCGTCATCGACCAGGTCGACGGTCTTCGGGTCGCTGTCCTGGAGTTCCCGTAGCCAAGCGGCGACCTCATCGGTCTGGTAAATGTCCCACTCGTCCACGCCCATAAACTATAGCAAATCCTATAGTCCAGTGTCGGCGTGCGCCACCGGGCGACTCGATCAGGTCATGGCCGCCACGTCGGCGCTGGGGGTCGCGTAGTCACTTGATATCCGAACAGGGTACGGAAAACCGGTGGGCCGTACTGGATTTGAACCAGTGGCCTCTTCCGTGTCGGGGAAATCCAGGGCGGTCCCGGGAGTCTGTCACGGTCGGGCTGGGTCGAACGGGGAGCCCTTGAGCTGGGCGGACATTCTGGGCAGGTCGTGCTGAGTCCGGGGACGGCTGAACACGTTGGCTCCCATTTCTGGCTCCCCGGCCGTTTGGGCGGCCAGGAACTGCCCATAGCGGTCAAGATCAGTCAGGCTTCGCGATGCCCGGATCCCTTCCGATCCTTTCTGAGAGCCTGCGGAAGTTGCGTTCAGACAGTGTGATGCTCATGAGGCGGAC
This sequence comes from Streptosporangiaceae bacterium, assembly GCA_052144275.1. Taxonomy (GTDB): domain Bacteria; phylum Actinomycetota; class Actinomycetes; order Streptosporangiales; family Streptosporangiaceae; genus Palsa-504. The sequence goes on along the minus strand of JBKQQQ010000406.1, from coordinate 5,120 downwards.
AGACAGCTCGGGTCGGCAGGGGAGTGGCGAGCAACCTGCGGCCGCGTTCAACCCCGGCGGAGCCGCCGAGACGGAGTATTAAGCCTGTGCTCTGCGAGAGCCAGCGCCCGCCCGCAGGAGGGAGTGCTCTGGGACTGTAAGGAGTGCTTCCTGGCTCGACAGCACCATTGCAAGCACGCTGACAAGACTGCGGAGCCAATCGACCGCTCGTGCCGGTGAGTGGGGATGTTTGCGATCTGGCGTGCGGTCGGCTGCCTCGCTGGTTTCGTGGCACCCGGTATACGGATGCAAAGTCCTATGCGAGTACGGCGGTGAGGGTGCGGTGGCCTATTTCGGCAATCTGCGGGTTGTCGGCTGAGTTGGCCAGGCACGCGAGCGATAGCGCGAGTGCCCAGCCTCGGGCTCGTGCCCAGCTGTCGTCGCTGGCGGCGTCGTGGCCTCCTGCGCGGTAGGCGGTGCGGAAATCGTCGTGGTACCGGGCTGGCAGGAGCATCCAGGCGACGGACAGGTCGGTGGCAGGGTCACCGGAGGTGATGTCGCCGAAATCGATCACGCCGCTGATGCGGCCGCAGTGGACCAGGATGTTGGCAGGATGGAGGTCGCCGTGCAGCCACACCGCAGGCTCGTCCCACGCGGGTGCCGCGAGCGCAGCCTCCCACGCGCGCGTCACGGCCCTGTGGTCGGCCAGGCCGCCTACTGCGGTCAGGTGCTGGGTGAGCCTGGCGCTGCGGTCCGCGAGCGGGACGCCGCGGAGGGCGTTGGCGGGTGCGTCCGGCGGGGCGGAAGTGTGCAGGGCGCCCAGGAACCGGCCCAGGCTGATCGCGGCGTCCTGCCAGTCAGTCGGCGGGTTCCGGGAGGCGACCTGCCCGGGCAGGAACGGGACGATGCTCCATGGCCACGGGTAGCCAGGGCCCGGCTGCCCGGTCCGCACCGGTACCGGAACTGGCAGCGTCAGCCGGGGCTGCAGAATCGGGAGCCACCGCTGTTCGTGCACGACGAGCCCGGCGGCGACCTCACGTCTGGGCAGCCGGGCGACTAGGACGTTGCCGACCCGGTACATAACGTTGTCCCAGCCGTTAGCCATCACCTTGATGGCCAGGTGAGCAAGGTCGGGTTGCTGGGCGGTCAGGAGCCGCCGGACCAGCTTGGGGGAGAGGTCCACCTCGGCGGCCGGCATGCGATGAGGGCACACAGTGCGACACTAACCCAACTGGCTGAATAACCGGACCTGCCTCCTGGCGCGCGTGCCCGGAACCTCGCAGACCTCCATACCGTCCGCCGGCCTGACGCAGCCGACGGCCGACTCGCGACGACCGCACGGTTAGCTACAGCACTTGCGGTCACGAGGCGTTCCCAACTGCTATGGCACACGCGTGCGAAGCCGCCCAATTGGGCGGCTTCGGCCAGCCCGTCGAGCAGGATCTGGCTGGCGGTGACCGCGTCTTGGGGTGTCGGCCGCTTCTTGGCAGGCATATCCCGTTGCCGCGCCGTCCAGGGCCGGCCGCGCCGGGCACCAGGACGCTGACACCGGACGCTGGTCTTGCCCGATTCGGCCCTCGGCGCTGGGGCCCAACTGCTGACCTGGGTTGACGAGATCCTGCGATCGCCCGGGCCATCCCGGTTGACAGAGTTGATATGAAAAGCCTATCATTGTGATATCAGTTTTAGTGCGGGCCTGTCCGGGCAGCGCGCGGCTTCTGAAAGCAGGTACACGTCATGACTCAGTACGGCACATGGGTCAGCTACGGCGGGGACGCCAGGATCTGGCTCGCCATCGGCTTGCTGGCCGTCGCGGGTGGTGTGACCTTGGCCGGGATCCGGCTGCCGCTGCCCGTCCGGGCCACCCGGCCCGGGCCAGTGGGCCGGATCGCCATGATCCTGGCCTGGGTCGCCTCGATAGCGGCGTTCCTGGTCTGCGTAACCATCTACGCCCGGCAATACGTTCACGCGTATGGCCCGGAGGCGACCGCGCCGCCCACGGATCGCATCGCCCCGATCACCTTGCTGGCGGTCGCGGTCGTCTTCGTCATCATCATCTCGCGCCGCTCGCCTGGCTTCAGGACGAGGCTGGCCAGCGGAGCCATCTGCGCGATAGCCGCACCGATGATCTTCGAGCTTCCGTTCGACCTCATCGTGATGGCCAGGACCTACCCCCCGATCCCGCCCGACCCGGCCTTGTACCGGGCCCTGTTCTTCGTGCCCCTGTTCCTGATCGAGATCACCACGCTGCTGCTCCTGCGGCTGTCGCCGATGGTGCGGCTGACCAGGGCCACGTTCTTTTCCTTCGCGCTGATGCTGGGCGTGTTCGCGGTCTGGGCCCTGTCCGGATTCGGCTACCCGTCGGCCCCGCTCCCCACCGCGCTGAACATCGCGTCGAAGATCCTGGCCTTCGTCACCGCCCTCACCCTGTTCCTGCCCCAGCGGCCCGCGCCCGAGCAGGCACCCCAGCCGGATAGCAACGAGCAGGCCCAGCCCGCTCGCCCGCCGCTGGCCCTGGACTCGCCAGCGCTCACCGAGATCGCGGACGATCCGCAGCTGACCGGCCAGCCCGCCGGGAGCATCGTCGATGAGCAGGCGAAGCCGGTCCCGCTGAGTCCCGGGCACCACCCGAGTCCGGCTGCGGTGCCGCAGCTGGCCAAAGTAAAGGAGGCAGACATGAGTGAGCCAGCCGTCGTGGTGCGCGGGCTGTGCAAGAGCTTCGGCGCGAAGGAGGCGGTGGCCGGGATCGACCTGGAGATCGCGGCCGGTTCGCTGGCCGGGCTGGTCGGGCCGAACGGGGCGGGGAAGACCACGTCCCTGTCGATGATGACCGGCCTGCTGCGGCCGGATGTCGGCCAGATCCTGATCAACGGGCTGGATGTGTGGGCCGACGGTCCACGGGCCGCCAAGGCCGCCATCGGGGTGGTGCCGGACCAGGCCCGGCTGTTCGAGCGGCTCAGCGGCGCGGAAATGCTGGAGTACGCCGGACGGCTGCGCGGCATGCCCGCCGCCGAGGCCCGCTCACGGGCCACCCAGTTGCTGGACGTGCTCGACCTGACCGCGGACGCGAAGCGGCTGGTCGCTGACTACTCCACGGGCATGCGCAAGAAAGTCATGCTCGGCTGCGCCCTGATCCACAATCCTTCGGTGCTGTTCCTGGACGAGCCGCTGGAGGGGGTGGATCCGGTCTCCGCCGACGTGATCCGCCGGCTGCTGACCCGGTTCACCGCCTCCGGCTCGACCGTGCTGTTCTCCAGCCACGTCATGGAGCTGGTCGAACAGGTCTGTGACCACGTCTCCATCATCGACAAGGGCCGGATCGTGGCCACCGGCACCACGGAGCAGGTACGGGGCGGCAAGACCCTGCAGCGGGCATTCCTCGACCTGGTCGGCCCGCACGCACGCGATGAGGAGGGACTGTCATGGCTCGGCGCCTCGTCCAGCTGAAGCTGCGCCTGCTGCGCAACGCACTGCACGCGTCCACGGCGGCCCAGGTCTCCTTCCTGGTCAGCACGACCCTCGCGATCCTGGTCGCGATCGGCACGTTCGTGGTGCTGGCCCTGTTCCGAGGCCAGAGCGTGTCCGTGGACGTGACCTCGGTCACCTTCACGGTGTTCGCGTTCGGCTGGCTGATCATGCCGATCTTCGCCTTTGGCCTGGACAGCACCCTCGATCCGGCCACGCTGGCGATCTACCCGCTGCGCATCCGCCCGCTGGTGGTGGGACTGCTGGCCGCGTCGGCCGCCGGTGCGTGGCCGCTGGCCAACCTGATCGGCCTGCTCGGCGTGACCATCGGGCTGGCCCGCGGCCTGTCCGGCGTGCTCATCGCGGCGGTCGCGGTGCTGCTCCAGGTGCTGTTCTGCATCACGCTGGCCCGGCTGGTGACCACCAGCATGGCCGGGCTGCTCCGGTCCCGCCGCGGCAAGGACCTCGCCGCCTTCCTGATCATCCCGATCTTCGCGTTGTACGAGTTCTTTGCCCAGGTGGTGCCGAAGGAGGCCGCCGACGGCAAGGTCAGCACGGCGAGCTTCGCCGGCATCGACTCGTGGCTGCGCTGGCTGCCGCCCGGCCTGGCCGCGCACGCGATCCAGGACGCCTCCGACGGGCATCCCGGCACCGCGCTGCTGCGCCTGGCGCTGCTGGCCGCCATTATCGTCGCGCTGGGCTGGCTCTGGATCCGGTCGCTCAGCCGTGCTCTGGTCACCGCGGACACCACCACCCAGTCATCACGGGTGCACAGCACGGCGCTGCCGCTGGCCCGGTACGGCTTGCGCGGCGCGGTGACCGCCCGGGTCTGGATCTACCAGCGCCGCGAGCCCGCGTCGCTCGTCTTCTGGGCGATGACCGCGGTCATCATGGCCGCCGTGTCGGCCCGAGCCCTCCTCGGTCCGGACGGGCATCCGGCCTTCGTACTGGGCAGCGCGGTCGTCGGCGCCGGGTTCGTCGGCTACTTCCACGCCAACTCGGCCGGGCTGACCGGGCCCCCGTTCGTCCTCGAGGCCATGGCCCTGACCGGCCGCCGCGAGCTGCGATCCTACTTCTCCGGCCAGAACATCGCGCTCGCCGTGATCGCGGTGCCACTGCTTACCGCGGTCTCGTTCGGCCTCGCCGCCGTGACTGGGAAGCCCGGGTTCGGACTCCTGGGCACGGCCATGGGCTTCGCCGCGCTGGGCGCGGCCCTGGCCATAAGCAACATCTTCACCGTCGTGGCTCCCTACCCGATGGACAAGCGAGCCGGAAACCCCATGCGCCAGGCCGCCCAGGGATACTCGTCCTACCAGTTCCTCGCCGTTTTCGGCAGCGTGGGCGGCACCGCCGTAGCGGTCCTCCCGCTCATCTTCGCCACCGTGCTCAGCAACGCGGATCCGGCCGCCATCCGGATGCCGGTACTGCTGCTGTGCGGCGCCGCGTACGGCTTCGTGCTGGCCCTGGCCGGCGTACGGATCGCGGCCGTCGCGGCCGAGCGCAGGCTGCCCGAACTGGCCCAGATCGCCATCCGCAGCAAGCTGTAGCAGGACTCACGAAACTGCCGCCCGCCGTCCCGGTCAGCCGATCGGCGGATGCGGCGGAGCCATCCGGCCGATCCGGCGGTACAGCCGGCGGCCGGTGAGCTCTGGCTGGCCGGGCGATGCGGGCCGGGG
>JBKQQQ010000405.1:0-15975 GCA_052144275.1 Streptosporangiaceae bacterium | reverse complement strand
TGTTTCTGCCACCGTATATAACGAGGTGATTCAAAGTCGGCTACAGGGCCTTAGTCCCGAGGCCTTCCGCCGTACGGTCATCAGGGCAAAGGGTGTCACCTACCTTGGTTATCTCTATCAGGACATCTTCGTCCCGCGGGATCATGTGGTTCCGCTGCGGCGGCAGCAACCTATAACTGCATAATTGACGGCTTCGCCGGACGATCCTCGTAGCACGAATCCGCCGGTCAATTCCAAACATCCGCTTCTGCTGCTATGAAGGCATCCGGCCGCAGGCGACTAGCACGTGTGCAGAACTGGTCGGACGACGCGGCGTGGCCGGGAACTTCTTCGTCATCAAGGCCGTAGGGGCCGCGTCCGAGCAGGGTGCCGAACTCGACGAGTTGCTGCGCATCGGCAACAAGGTCAATTCGGTGACCCGGACGATGGGCATGGCGCTGACGTCGTGCACCCCGCCGGCCAAGGGCTCCCGGCTCTTCGATCTCGGGGACGACGAGATGGAAATGGGCGTAGGCATCCATGGCGAACCGGGCCGTCGCCGCGAGAAGCTGGCCAGTGCTAACGAGATCGTCGACGAGTTGCTCGACGCTGTCGTGAGCGACCTGCCTTTCAGCCGGGGCGATGACGTGGCGCTCATGATCAACGGGCTCGGCGGTACTCCCGTCAGTGAGTTGTACTTGCTGTACGGGTACGCCCATGAGCAATTGGCGCAACGCGGCATCAACGTCCGGCGGAACTACGTCGGCAACTACTGCACATCTCTGGATATGGCAGGTACGTCCATCACATTGAGCCGCCTTGACCAGGAGATCGCGGAATTGCTCGCTGCGCCCGCTGAGATCGCCATCCGGACATTTGATCACGAGCTGCCAGCTTGGCACTGATGTGAATGGTCACGAGATGCGGGAACTCGTCATCGACGCGTGGTGCATGTGCGTGCCGAAGCGCGTCGCCGCCGCCTACCGGGACGACTTGCCGTTGCCTGGCTCCGGCCCCGCTGACCGCATCGTCGGGCTCAGACGGCACGCTCAGCCAGTGGGCGACCAGACTGCCCCGGCGTCCGACCACACGTCTTCAAGTCCCAGCAGGCCTACGTGGTATTTGCCCAGCGCGCTGGTCAGCATCTGCAGCTCGAGCGACAGGCACTCGACCAGGTTGACCAGCCCGTCCTCGACATCGGTGTCCACCGCGATCAGCGCGGCGCGGCCGAGGCCGACGGCGTTGGCACCGAGCGCGAGGCACTTGGCGACCCTGGCGCCCTCCCACATCCGGCCGGACACGAGCAGGCACGACGGATGTTCGCCTATCCGGCGCAGGCATTCACCGAGCGACAGCCCGACGTGCTGGAGGAACGCCACCGGCGCCCAGCCGGTGCCGCCTTCGGCGCCGTCCACGGTCACCGCGTCCGCGCCGGCTTCCCAGGCCACCAGCGCCGCCTCGCGCACATCCCGGGCCGGCGGCAGCTTCACCCACACCCGGGCCCGGGGGAAGTTGTTGCGCATCAGCCGGATCTGCTGGCGCAGGATCTCGTCGGTGAACGTGCCCGGGCTGCTTGAGCGCAGCACCCTGGTGCTGCCGCCGCCAAAGACCGGGTCGATGGTGAACCTGTCCGCCAGCCGCGTCGCCGCGGCCGCGTCAAGCACGGTCATCCCGCCCAGCCCCGGCTTGGCCCCCTGTCCCACCTTGAGCTCGAAGGCCAGCCGGCTTGACTCAAGCAGGGGCTGGACGTTCGGGTCGCTGTAGACGAGATTCCACACCTCCGCATCGGCGTCCTCAGTGCTCTGCTGCACGACCACGCCGCCGAGGCCGTCAAGCGCGTGGTCGGCGTAGGCGGTGATCCTGCCCAGCAGCGACCGTCCGGTATGCTCCTCGATGCGGCCGTACCCGTTGACCGGCATCACGTTCTCGCCCACCACCATCGGGATGCCCAGCCGGCCGGCCTGCCGACTGGCGGCCAGCCCAAGGCTGACGCTCGCAGCATCGGTGGAGCCGAACGCAGACACATACAGCGGCAAGGTGGAGCGGAAACCGCCCACCACCGTATCGAGCTCCACGTCCCGGTAAACGGGCTCCCTGGCCAGGTCGACGAGTTTGTCCAGCCGTCTCGGCACGAAGACCGGCGGTACCAGCCTGAGCCGGTCGATCGGGTCGCCAGACGCGGCGCACCGGGCCGGATCAGCGCCGAACAGCGCGCGCCCGTACTCGTCCGGGTCGGGGAGCGCGCCGGCCGCGCCGGATCGCGCCCGGGCCCGGACCGCCAACTCGGGGAACGCCTCGGCTCGCAGGGTGCTCACGGCGACGCCACCCCCGGGATCTTGGGGTACGCGCTGGCCTGCCACACCGAGTCGAGACCGGCGACGTATCTGGTGAGGCGCTCGACCCCGATGCCGAAGCCGGCACTGCCGGGAATGCCGTCCCGCACCATCCGCAGGTACCATCCGTACTTGGCTGGGTTCTCCCCCGTCTCCCGCATCCGCGCGATGATCGTGGCGTAGTCGTGCTCGCGTTCACTGCCGCTGCACAGCTCACCGTAGCCTTCTGGGGCGATCAGGTCGAAGTTCTGCAGGAACCCCGGCCGTTCGCGGTTCTCCCGGTCGTAGAATCCGCGCGAGCCCTTCGGGTAGTCGGTGATGAAGAACGGCTTGCTCGCCTGGCGGGACAGCATCGCCTCCCCCGCCCAGTCGATCTCGGCGTCAGGGTTCTGGGCGTGCCCCATGGCGTGCAGGTCTGTCACCGCCTGGGCATGGGTCCGCCGCCCGAACGGCTCAGCCAGCAGGGGGCCGAACGTGCCGGCGTCCCGCCCGAGGCTGTCGAGTTCACCGCGCAGCCGGGCGACCACCTCACCCACTACGTGACCGACCAGCCCCTCGGCGAGCTGCATAACACCGGCCCGGGACGCCCCCGCCACCTCGACGTCGATCTGGTGGAACTCGACCAGGTGCCGGCTGGTCGTCGCGGTCTCGATCGGCTCAAGCCGGACGTTCGGGGCGATGCAGAAGATCTTGTCGAACGCGGTCAGCGACGCCTGCTTGTACAAGATCGCGCTGGTCATCAGCTTGTAGCGGTGACCGTAGTAGTCCACGTCAACTTGCTTGGCTCCGCGTGCGCCCGGATCGGTGACCGGACCTATGATCGGCGGCAGGAGCTCGATGAAGCCCTGCCCGCACAGGAAATCCCGCGCCGCGGTCAGCATGCGGTGCTGGATCGTCAGCACCGACCGGGTGACGGGCGAGGACAGGTGCTCACGCGGGTCGGCGGGCGGCGGGCGCTCGGCGCCGCGGATGGCTAGCAGCTGGGTCATCTTTGTTGCTCCTTTGGCTCGCTAGCCGACCACGACGGCCTGGACCGGCATGGCCAGGTACTCCTCGAGGCTGGCGTTGTCGTACTTTCGCTCGACGTAGGACAGTGAGGCGAGCAGGCCGTCCGAGGTCAGCTCGCCGGATCCGGTGGGCTTGAGGACACCGCGGATCGGCAGCGACCCGATCCCTGACCATTGCAGCCGCCCGGTGCCGTCGATATAGCTGCGGGTCCGGCCGGCGTTGTCCGGGTGCAGGCAGTAGGGGACGTCGAGGTAGCCGGACCTGAACGCGTCGGCCAGCGCCCGGCCGAGGTCCGGCCTGAGGTTGACCACCGCCTCGATCAGCGCACTGGCCTCGGCGTAGATGCCAGTGTCGCCTGTGCCGGTGTCGCCTGGGCTGCGAGCAGCCGGCGGGTGCCGCCCGGCCGCCGCGGCCGCCGTCTCAAGCGCGTCCACGTTGTCGGTGATCGAGGGGATCCGGTACGCCTCGACGACCGTCTTCACGATCAACCGCGCCGCTCCGGTCCTGACCGCCAGCCGGGCGGCATCGGCCAGCAGCCTGCTGGCGCCGCCGTTCGTACGCGGGTACACGCCCATGTAGGCATACAGGACGACATGGGAGTCGACGTCAGGCAGCCACTCGGCGGCCAGCCGCCGCAGCGCCAGCACGGCCTCGGCGTCCTGCTCGGGGTGAGTCTGCTGGGCGTAACTCAGCGAGACGCTGCGCAGCCCGTGCTGGCGGAAGAACAGGCATTCGAGCACGCTCATCGCGATCAGCAGGCCCGGCGGGCAGAGCTGTCCCATCATGCAGCCGCCAAAGGTCTCCAGATGCGGCTGGACACCGGGCCCGGCCAGGCCGGCCAGCAGTTCGCACGATCGGGCCCAGCTCCGGATCGAGGCGTCCAGCGGTGCGCGGCTGTACGGAAGGCAGTAGGAGACCGGCCCGCCCTCGGTGGCGTGCAGCCCCACGTCGATGAGCGCGCCGACGATGTCGTCCGGGCACGGCGAGCCGTGCCGGATCTGGACGGGGAAATCGGGACCTGCCACGCCGTCAAGCACGCCGCGGGTGGTGGCCGCATCGTGCGCGACAATGGGATACCCGTTCAGCTCGGCCCCGGCTGCGACCGCCGCCCGCGCTCGGTGGTGGTTCCCCATCCGGGTATAGCTGTCCAGCGTGATCGTGCCGACCGTGGTCGCGCTCGCGTGCTTGGTGGCCAGCAGGCCGGCCCGCATGGCACGGGGGCTGCTCATCCCCATCCGCGGCTGGACGACCAGGCGGCCGGCCTGATGCGCGCGGGTCACGAACCCGCCGAAGGATCCGGTCGGGCCGGCCCCGGCGGTCACGTGCTCACCCGTGTCGTCAGCCGTTCGGTAAAGCGGCGGAACGCGGCCATCCCCGAGTCATCCTCGAAGACCGCGTCGAAGCCCGCGGACCTGAGCCGATCGCGGCTCTGCTGGCCGGCCGGCCCGGCGATGCCCAGCTTCCCGCCGATGACCACCGGGGTGCCGGCCAGTTCGGGGCACGCCCTGATGAGGGCGATCAGCGCCATGCCGTCGATGAGCCCGTGCCCGTTGACGCTGCTGACCACGACGAGGTCGGGCCTGACCCGCAGGCACTCGGAGACGAGCAGCTCCTCCGGGACGCAGGGTCCGAGGTTGAGCACCCGGTGCCCGAGTTCCTCCAGCGCGAGCTGCAGGTAGACCAGGTTCCAGTTGTGCGAGTCCGACGCCACGCTGGTCACCACCACGGACAGGCCGCTGGCGGCGGGCCGCGACACCGGCTCGGCCGCTACCGGGGCACGCAGTTCCAGCGTGCAGCACTTGACGCCACCGCCCGCCCGCAGCAGTTCCGATACCTCAACCTCCGCCGGCTCGAAACCGCGCTCACGCAGCTGCGCGACCAGGCTGGTGGCCCCGGCGGGCAATACCACGTGGCGGCCGTCCGACACGGCGTTGAGCCCGAACGCCCGGGCGTCCGCGTCGGTGGCAATGATGGCATCGGGGAACAGCGCCCGCAAGATCTCCTGGCTGCCGGGAGCGAACGCGGCCGGGTAGTAGGCGACCGTCCGCTCGTCGAGCACCGCTAGCGCGGTGTCCAGGTGGTAGTAGTGGTCGTCGACCAGGGTCAGGCCGATCACCGGGCGGCCGAGGAACTCCTCGCTCTCGGTGTGCGAGCGGCGGTCGGTCCGGAATCCGCTGCCTGCCAGCAGCCAGCCGCCGGCCATCAGGAAGTCACCTTCGCCCTCGTTCGTCCACTCCGCCTGGCGGGCCTGGTATCCCCGTGCGGCGAACCAGTCCAGGTAGGCGGCCGACTCGGCGGCGCGCTCGTCGTACCGGAAGCGCGCCACCAGGGCGCGGCCGTCCATGACGGTGGCGCCGTTGGCGGCGAAAACCATGTCGGGCAGCCCCGGGACCGGCGGGATAAGTTCCACCGGGTGGCCCAGCTCGACGAACACGTCATGGATCCGCTGCCACTGCAGGAGCGCCAGCCGCGGGTCGACGGGCTTGCCGGGATCCATCCACGGGTTGATGGAGTAGACGACGTCGAAGTACGTGGGCGGGCACATCAGGTAACGATGGTGGGTGGCGGTGCGGCTAGCGACCGCACTGACCTCGGGGTTCGGAGCGGCGACTGCGAGCCGGGCAGCGCCGCCTGCGCTGAGCTTCATGCTTCTAAGAGCGCGGGAATGAGGCTGATAGATACACCGGAAACATCTCTATCTGTTGGTTAGGTGGGTGGTGTTGCGGGAATACGGATAAGCTGCCCGGGAAATACCCGCTGAACGGGTTCTCGCCGGGCAGCTTATCCAGGATTGCGGGTTAGATTATTGGCTCCCTAGCTGACCATCAGGACGTTGCTGCTCGCGGCATAGTCGGTGTCGACGATCCGCCCGTCGCCGGGACGGTCGGCGCTACTGCGTGACAAGTCGCGGGTGATAAAGGTGCGCAGCAGCCATCTATTGTGGCCGCCGTGGTGGGACGTGAACGGTGTCCTGCCGTGGAATGCATCGTGATTGTCGATCAGCAGCATGTCTCCGGCGTCGAGGCGCACCTCGACGAGAGTGGCGCACGCGGCCTTGTACAAGGCGTCGAGCGCAGCCTGCGCCTCGTCGTCGAGCCCTCTGGTCTCGGCGAAATCACAGCGCAGCCGGGGCCGCGTGGCGCCGCCGTCAAGAACCCGGATCGGTCCTATCGTGATGGCGTGATCGATTCCCCCGCCGCGCAGGAATGAGCCGTCGACGGTGGTGGAGAAGCGCGGCTGGTACAAGGTGGCGATGGTCTTCTCGTCGAGCAGCGGCAGGAACATCGAGGTCGAGGTCAGCACGGTGCCCGCCCTGCGTTCCGGGTCGGGGCGCAGGCACAGCAGGCCGATCACGTCGGCCCGGTGGTCGGTAAAGACCGTCTCGCAGTGCAGTTCCAGCGGGGCCCGGCTTGAGATCGACTGCTGGGTGTCCTCGAAGCCAGCGACCGGCAAGATGTCCTGGACGATCCGACCCGCCAGCTCGGCCCGGAATCCGTACTGCTCGCCGAACAGGGCCGCGGCCACGGCGAAGACGCGTGCCGCGGGCAGGCCGACCCCGACCGCGTAATCCGCGTGGTCGGGCGTGGGGGGCAGCGGGTCGACGGGCAGCCCGCGGATGAGGAATCCGCCCGCGCTGCCGCCCTGCCTGCGGAACCGGGCCGCAGCGCGCCGGACTCGCACCGGCAGCTTGGCGGACTGCAGGTACGCGGTAAGAACGAATTCATCTGCTTCGGCCACCGGGTCGTAGTCTTCCAGCGGCTGGGCCAGCCGCCGGAAGTCGTCTTGTTCCGTGCGGGTGAGACAGATCTGAGACGGAGTAATGGTACTCATTGGCTGCTCCAGCTAATAAGCGCGAATTGTGTCCGGGACTGTTTCCTGCAAAGAAGAGCATCAGAAGGAGGCGAATAGATACACCTGTTGGCAAAGAAAGGCCGTTGAGAAAGGGTGGGGCGTCAGGCGCGATTGACCGGGGTGACGGATACCGGCAGCGCGACCAGGCTGCGCAGCAGGGAGCTGTCCTCCCACCGGATTTCGCCGGGTTCGACGGCCAGCCGGAGATCCGGATACCTGGTCAGCAGCCGGGTCAGCGCGATCTCGATCTGCATTTTGGCCAGCGGAACGCCGATGCAGCGGTGCAGGCCGTACCCGAAGGACATGATTCCCGACGGGTGCCGGTTCAGGTCGAGCCGGTCCGCGTCGGGGAAATGCGCGCTGTCGCGGTTGCCCGAGCTCCAGGACAGCACCAGGAGCTGATCGGGCGGGATGACCACATCGCCCACCTGGATCTTGGCCGTGGTGAACCGGAAGGTTCCCACCTGGGCGGCGGAATCGAAGCGCATCAGCTCATCGACCGCCGCCGGCATGAGCGAAAGGTCGCCGCGCAGCTTGGCCAGCTCGCCGGGGTGGGTCAGCAAGCTGTACACCGCGTTCCCGATCGAGCAGATCGTGGTGATGTGGCCCGCGACCGCCAGGAAGTAGATCATCGACACCAGCTCGCCCTGGGACAGGCCTTCGCCGTCGTCGCGGACTCGCACCAGCGCGCTGATCATGTCATCCCCGGGATTGGCGCGCTTGACATCGACGAGTGAGCTTACGTAGGCGACCATCTTGTCGCCCGCGTCGGCAACCTCGGCGGGATCCTGGCCGGCGCCGACCAGCTTGGTACCCCACAGCCGGAATTGCTCACGGTCCCCTGCTGGTATTCCGAACAGGTCGCAGATGGTGGTGATCGGCAACTTCACCGCGAAGGCACTGATCAGATCCACGTAGGAGTTGCCATCCATCGCGTCCAGGCATTCATCGGCGACCTGCTCGATGCGGGGTCGCAGCCGCTCGACCCGGTGCGCGGCGAACGCCTTGCTGACCAGCGACCGTAGCCGCGTATGCCGCGGTGGATCGCTGTTGAGCATGTGGGTGGCTAGTTCGTCGTTGAACCCGACGCCGGCTGGCTCGTCATCGTCTTGACGGGCGGGTGTGCCGGTGTGCAGGGCGAACAACTCGTTCATCCGCCGCCCGTCCTTGCTGACGCGCGGGTCGTTCACCAGCGCGCTGATCTCCTCGTACCTGGTCACCAGCCAAGCCCTGGCGCCGTGCGCCCACACCACCTCGCGGACGGGCCCCGCTGCCCTGAGCTTCCCGAGGACCCCGTAGGGGTTCTGCATGATGTCCGCGGGAACTCGCTCAATGACTTGCGAGGTTTCGGCATCCATGATGTGCATCTCCTGCCTGAGAGGTAGTGGCTGTGTCCCTGATCAATCAGAGCGACGCCGATGCGCCCTGTGATACGTAACCGCGATGATGCTGCCCGGCCCCGTGGATCTGCGGTATGGCCGTTGCCTCAGCGGGCGTATCGGGTGCGGCCAGCCGGACGTCGATCTGCCCGGCGAGCTGGTAGGCGGCCTGCATCGCGTCGTCGAAGGACGTGCCCGTGGTGCACAGGAAGCCGAGGATGTTGTTGCCGTGCGGCGGGCGCCTGATCACGTCACCTGGTTTCGCCGTGATCTTGAGGAAGAACACCCGGTCGGACTCGGTCACCGCGGCCGGCACGTCGATCTCCTCGACCCGGCCCGGCCCGCTGATCAGGCAGGTCCCTGCGGTGTGCACCCCGGTGGGCCGGTAGTGGTGCACCCGGGGGCGCACGCCGCAGGCGACGTCCATCATGACGCGGAGCGGCGAATAGCCCGCGCTGACCCTGGCGAAGTAGTCCAGCCCGCCTCCGCCGGGGCGGACGGCAATCTCCAGGATGTGCGGCTCGCCGTGATGGAACCTGACCTCCGCGTGCATCACGCTACGTCGTATCCCCTGGGCGCGCGCGGCGCCGGCGATCACCCGGTGCACGGCCGCCACCTGATCCTCGCTGAGCGCGGTGGGCGCACGGTGCACGTCGTCGTCGAAGGTGTCGCCCTCGATCGTGACGCGATCAACGATGGAGCCCAGGTAGACCTCGTCGTCCCAGGCCAGTGCCTCGGTGAGGAACTCAGGCCCCGCCAGGAAGGACTCGATGAGCAGGCCGTGCGGGCCGAGATCGGCGCCCTCGGGCTCCATCGTGAACCAGGACATCTGCTGCATCCCTTCGAGCGCCTGGCCGAACCGCAGCCGCAGGTCATCGGGACCGTTCAGGCGGAAGACGAAGTTGCTCGCCGCGCCCAGGGTAGGCTTGAGGATTACCGGGTAGCCGAATTCCTCAGCTGCCGCCAGCGCGGCGGCCAAGTCGTTGACCAGCCGGAACCTGGCTCGCGGGATGTCGGCCCGCTCGTGCGCCTGGCGCATCAAGAACTTGTTCCGGCTCGTCCGGGCCGTCTCGACGCCGACGCCCGGCAGGCCGAGCGCCTCCGCGACCGTGGCGACCGCCACCACCGCGGACTCGGAGAACGAGAGCACGCCGTCAAAGTGCTCCACCGCGTGCCAGGACCGCGCGGCCGCGACGATGTCGTCGAGGTGCTTGGAACCGACGATCCGGTACCGATCGGCCGGCCAGAAATCGGGATCCCCCCGGCCGTTCAGTACGTACACGTCGGCGCCGAACTCCTCGAGCTGGCGGTAACGAGACAGGTAGTAGGTGGCGTTCTGGACGGCTTCCAGTCCGAGCAGCTTCATGGTGGTCCCTCCCGGGGCGTCGGCATCGTGCGTCAGCTCGGCGCCGGCGGCCCTCATGCGGGCTGCCGGTGGCGGGCGGCGAGCTGCCGCGGTCGATCGATCGAATCCAGGCCGGTTTGGCGCGGTGGCCGCCCCACGGCGCGGTCGGCCAGGGCCTGGGCGATAAGCGGTGCGAACTTGAACGACATGCCGCCGCAGGCGGCGTACATCCAGACCATCCCGTCGCCGAGGTCGGCGAGCAGTGGCCCTCCGCTAGCAGCGTCGGTGAGGTAGTAGCCGTCTGTGGCGCCGATCACCGCGGCCGGGTCGAAGTCGGCGAGCAGCGTGGCGAACCGGTCGATGAGATGGTCCCGCCACTGGGTGGGCGCGAAGCTGCCGGTCATCTCCGGCACCGTACGACAGGCACTGCCCGCGCTCAGCCGCACCGGCGTGCCGGCCACCGGCGGCATCAGCCATGCGTCACCGGATTCACCGAGCCCGAGTACCGCCGGCGTGCCGGCCCCGGCCCACCGAGACGTCGCGGGCGCGTATGAGAGCATCGTCTGGCGCTGCAGCGTGAGATCACCGGCCAGCTCGGCCGGCAGCAGGTCTCGCGACCACGGTCCCGCCGCGACGATGACGCGGTCACCGGCCAGGGCCGTTCCGTCCACCAGCCGCACGGCGCCTGCGCCGTCGACGGCGACCACCCGGAGGTGCGGGTAAAGTCGCACCGCAGGCTGGTCGCGCATCCAGCGGGCCAGCCGCAGCAGCGCCTGGCCCGCCAGGACGGCGCCGGCGGCAGGCTCGAACACGGCCGCCCGCCCGGGCTCGAAACGGATCTGCGGGTACCGCGCGCTCAGTTCCGCGGCGGTCAGGGCCCGGGCGGGCATGCCGGTCGCGGTCACCATCGTGTAGTTGGTCTCAACGTCCTGGGCAGCCATCGCGGTCAGCACGCCGGCCGGGTGGTAGAACCGTGCGCCGAGGCGGCGCTCGACGTCCAGCCAGCCCTCGTGGGCGCGCGCCGCCGCCGTGGTCAGCGCGGCGTCGCCGCGATGTAGCGCACGGACGACGCGGTGCACGTCGTACGACGTGGCCGACGGTGAGGGGATGCCGCCCTGGTCTACGAGGTCGACCCGCGCCCCGGCGCGGACGCACTCCATGGCCGTGATCAGGCCGATCACCCCGCCGCCGACCACGACGATCCGCATGTCGATCACCGGTCCCCGGCACCGGCGTAAGCGGGGGTGCCGGACGGATGGGACGCCGCGGGCGCGTCGGCGGGCAGCAGCGGCGGCGTGAACGGCGTGACCTCGGCCACGTCGAAGGCCCCGGTACTGAGTATGCCGTCGAAACCGCCCGCCTGGCGAGCCGCGGCGGCGAGGTCGATGAGGATCGGGGCCGCGAGCGCGAGCAGCGCCTTGACCTCAAGGAAGAGGTCACCCCAGGCCTGCGGCACCTCGTCGATGCCCAGGCCATCCAGGGCGGCCGCATGCCTGGCCAGGCGGCTGATCTGGATGAGAATCGTATCCGCGACCCGGTTCAGGCTGAAGCCGGGCATCTCGTAGCAGAGGTCGAAGCGGTCTCCCATGATGGCGGCCCGGCCGCGGCCCGCCGCCGAGACCGGCAGCGGCGCGTCGCCGCGGCGCGCGTTGGCGATCGCCTTGCCGAGCGTCCCGGCCAGCCGGTTCCACGGTTCGACCAGGCGCGTCCCGGTCACTTTGTCCAGCCCAGCCCGGCTGAAGGTGGTGCGCTGATATTCCGGCGCGGTGAGCGCCAGGTAGAGTCGGCCGACGTCCCTGGGCGCCTCTCGGAGCAGGTCCTGGACCGATACGACGTGCCCCTTGCTGGTGGAGAACTTCTCGCTTTCCAGCTCGTAGAACTCGTTCGTGAAGATCCACTCCGGCCGGATGTACTCGTCGCCGTGCGCCATCAGCAGCGCCATGTGCGTGAGGCAGAAGAAGTACGCGTTGTCAAAGCCGAGGAAGTGCACGATGCGTCGGTTTTCCTCGGGCCGCCACAGCTGGCCGGGCGTGGTCTGGCGGCCCAGCTGGGCGGCGCAGTACGACGAGGTGAACATGCCGGCCGGGATCAGCTCGAGCCACGCGTTGAGCACCTGGCCGGGGGTCTCGGGGAACGGCGCGGGCATGCCCCAGCCGAGCGGGTAGGTGATCGGCAGGTCGGCCAGCGGCCGGGAGAGCACGTCGCGGACCATCTGCACCATGTGCGGCCGCCAGTAGGGCGCCCACTTCTCGTGGTATGCGGTGAGCTGCTCCCGGTACTCCTCCATCGGGAACACCAAGATCGTCGCCTCCCGTGCCGTGGGCACGTCGGCGCGATCGACGGTGGAATGCGGGCTGAGCAACTCGTCGAAATTGTTGGGATGGCAGCAGGTCTCGCACAGGCCGCCGCGGCAGGTGGCCAGGCAGACCGGGCAGTCCCCCTCGACCAGGCCCTCGACGAGGAACTCCCCTGTGCGCTCCAGATAAGGGAGCCGAACGGTGCGCAGCCTGAACTTGCCGGCCGCGTGCAGCGCGCCGAAGTAATCACGGACGGTTTGGCGATAGGTGTCGTCGAACGGGCCGAAGCCGTCCGTCGAGATGCCTATGGCGGTCAGCGCTTCGCGGATCTGGGCGGTGGACGTGGCGCACAGCTCCTCGGGGGTGATGCCGAGCCGCTGGGCGGAGGCCACCACGAAGGTCTGGCTGTCGTCGGTCCCCGTGGTGAAGACCACATCACGGCCGCGGGCCCGCTGGTAGCGAGCGTAGACGTCGCCCGCCAGGTAGGGGCCGGCGATGTGACCGAGGTGCATGCCGCCGTTGGGGGTGGGATTGGGCCCGAGCACTAGCACAGGACGGTCGTCCTCGGACGGCTTGGGGTGCTTGGGGTGGGTCATGCCTGCACTTCCTCACGGTTGCGGGCAATGAACTTCTCCGCCATCTCCTCGTCCCACCAGACGCTGTAAAACATGAACTCCTCGTCGCCGTCATTGAGCAGGCGATGCTCCTGCCCCGGCGGGAGGAACGCGATGTCCCCGGCGCGGAACGGTGCCCGCTGCCCGTCGCACTCGATCACCGCGGAGCCGCGGATAGCGATGAAGACCTCGTGTTCGTGGTGGGAATGCAGGGTGGAGCGGGTGCGCGGCCTGGCCAGCGCCCACGAGCTCTCGAACGGCGCGTTCAGCACCGGCCACGGCTGCAGCCGCTGGGTGTGGAGCCCATACTCGTGCAGGAGGTCGTCGGCCTCCAGGTGAACGATTTCTGCTGACATGGTTTACCTTCCGGAAATCTGCTCGAGGGTGATCGGGCCGTTCGGGGTGTGCCTGGTGCGGATGATCGCCTTGTGCGGGTCATCGGCCAGCACGGTGTCGATGACGTCGGCCCCCTGGCCGCCGACGCGCCGCAACGGACTCCGATAAAGCACCCGCAACTGGGCCAGCTCGAGCCCGCTTATGCGCTCAAGCTCGTCGGCCAGCCCCGGGTCATCACCGGACTCGCCGGCCAACAGCACCTGGATACGGCTGGTGAGGCCGGTCAGGGCGGGGTGCTCCCGGCGGAGAAATTCCTCGAGCCCCGCTCCCTTTTCTGCGAACGGTGAATACACCATGCAGACAAGCTGTGTTTCTGCCAGCCCGAAGGTCGCCATCGCGTAATCGCTCGCGGCCCGCCGCATCCGGCAGACCGCATCGGGGCCCGCGTACCGCTCGCGCATCTGCTTGATCAGCTCGGCCGGGAAATCCTTCTTGCGCATGAGGTCGAGGGCGAACTCGACGTACTCGACCATGCCGTCGGCGTAGGACCGCCGGTACAACCGTTCGCACTTCAGACCGCGCAGGTGCGCCATGAGCGCCGGGTTGCCGCAGTCGGATTCGGTGAAGCTGAACGCGAAATCGTCGAATTCGAAGCCGAGAAAGTCGGTCAGCATCTCCATGTGGTCGCCGGCGCTGTAGGCGGTGTCGGCGTAGATGGAGAAGAACCGCAGCCGCGGCGGCACCGCCGCGGTGACCCGCCGCTCGGCGAGAGCATCGGCCGCGTCCGGACCGTGGATATCAGCGAAGTACGACTGCCCGATCCTGTCCAGGTGGGAGAGCAGGCGCCCCACGCCGTTCTGGCTGGCGGCCGGGGCCATCGGGGTGGCCTGGGCGGCCGGCGCGAGCCGGCGGGCGAGCTTGCTGACCCAGGCGGTGTACTGGCGCTGCTCCTGTTGCGAGTCGCCGGTGATGATGACGTCGGCACCATCGCCGTGCGCGGCGGCCACGCCGAACGAGTTGAACACGCTCAGGTTGCAAGCGTTGCAGAAGGTGGGGCGGCCGTCGGCGAACGTACGGTGACCGGTCATCAAGATGTCGAGCCGGTTGCGGCGGATGACGTCCGCGCGCTGCGGCGCGTCCACGTCGAACGGCGTCACTTCGTTGCCGTCGATCAGCAGCAGTTCGCAGTCCGGGTCGGTGGTGAGCTGCAGCGCCAGGTACGCGCGTTCGACGTTCTCCAGGACGGCACGCGGCATCCCGGCGTGGCGGTTGGTGGCCACCCTCAGCCGGAAGGTGGTGCCGTAGGCGCGGAACAGGATCAGCTGCATCGCGCGGACGAACGCCAGGGTGTAGGAGCTGTCCTTGCCGCCGCCGTAGGCCACCATTACCAGGTTGCGGTCCAGCCGTTCGGTGTGCGGCAAGGCGGCCTCGAGGCGGGCGCTGCACTTGAGCGCCGCTTCCATATTGGCCGGGGGCATCGCCGCGCGTAGAGCCATGAAGGCCTGGTTTCGCATCAGGGCCGTTCGGTAGTCATCGTGAATTTCTTCTTGGATTTCCATAGTTCGCATGGCTACGTGGTCCCTGTTAACTCGACTGCCGCCCGAGGGCGTACGCCTCGGCGGGCAGGTCCGCGCCGCCGTGAGCCCGGTTTTGAGGTCCGGCGCGGTGCGCGATGATGTCGAAGGCGATGTCCTGCGCGCGGTGGGCGAGCACGCTGAGCAGGGAGTCGCCGATGCCGTGGGTGGCCTCGTTGATGCCCTGCAGATAGCAGGCCGCAGTGGACGGCTCGTCGAGGATCAGCTGGTATGCGCGGGTCACCTGTACCTGGTCAAGCCCGATGGCATCGGTCAGCCTGCGGACCAGCCTCGGTGTCTCCCAGGAGAATCCAGTGCCCAGGAAGACCATGTCGCGGTGCAGCTGAGTGACAGCACCTGTCCTGCGGTCGGTGAGCTCGAGCACCAACTCGTCGGCCACCTCTCGCGCGGCGGTGATGTCCACCATCGTGATCAGGCGCCGGTCATTACGCTGGCCAAGCCGGTCCAGGTAGAGCTCTGTATAGAGGGTCTCCAGCATGGCGGGCGTGACGCAGGAGTAATTGGTCTTGTACATCTCCCGAAGCATCCGCTCGCGCGCCTCAGATGGAGACGCGTAGAAGTCGTCCACGAAGGAGGGGTAGTAGAACTGGTTGGTGAACTTGCTCGACTGGTCCGCGGTCAGGCTTATCGCCCGCATCACCCAGGCGACGTCGCAGTCCGGCAGGTCCTCCCGCAGCGCACGGAACATCTCCGCCGAGCTCTGCGAGCTGCCGACCAGGGCGACCCGGTAGGGCATTTCCTTTGACAGCCCGGCCACGCGCGGCCGGTACTGGGTGCTGTGCACGATCCGGTGCCCGGGAATGTCGGCGAAGACCTGCGGAATGTGCGGGTCCCGGCCGGTGCCGATCACCAGGTACCGGCTGGAGATGGATGTCCCGTCGGCGAGCGTGGTGAGCCATCCGGTCAGCGTTCCCGCGGCGTCCCGCTGCGGCATGATGGACACGCAGTCGCATCCCAGCTCGTAACGGACCTTTCTCAGGGAGTTCGCCACCCAGCGCAGATACTCGGCGATTTCGAGGCGGTAGGGCGTGAGCTCGCCCATGTTGATGAAGTCGTCGAGCCGGCCGGTGGCGTGCAGGTGGCTGAGGAAGGAAAACCTGCTGCGCGGGTTGCGCAGCGTCACCAGGTCCTTGACGAACGCCACCTGGCTCTTGGCCCACGGCAACAGCATCCCCGGCTGCCATTCGATCGTCGGGTTGCGGTCGATGAGCAGGGTGTTCTCCGCCACGTCCGGCGC
>JBKQQQ010000404.1:0-3054 GCA_052144275.1 Streptosporangiaceae bacterium | reverse complement strand
GGTCTACCTGTTAACTGAACCACGGGACTTTGCTGCAGGTCAGAAGCCTGAGCGGCATTGGCGGCGAGTCACGACTCTGACCGGAATGTCGCGATCGACGTGCCGCAGTGGCAGTGACCTCGACCGCAGTGCCACAGAAAGCGAACATCCGGTGCGGAACGGCTCACCTGCTTCCTCCTCGCTGCTGCTTGTAAGCACCAGCCCGACCTGGCCTTGAGTGTTGGCGCGGTCGCCCTGACCTGTGGCAATTCGAACCTTCAAACTCGTGTTGATTGTTCAGAGAATACCTGCGGCAGTCGACCCTGATGCAGGTCCGCGAGCACACCGAGTCGACGCTGCGGCAGTACGCGCTGGCCGACACCGCGATCGCGCTGGGCTGGGCGGCCCGGGATGTGGAGGTGATCGACCGGGACCTGGGCCTGTCCGGGACGTCGGCGGCTCACCGGGCCGGGTTCCGGGAGCTGATGTCGCGGGTATGCCTCGGCGAGATCGGGGCAGTGCTCGGGCTGGAGATTTCCCGGCTGGCCCGCTCGAACGCGGACCTGGCCCGGCTGGCGGAGATGGCCCGGCTGACCGATACGCTGCTGATCGACAGCGACGGGGTCTACGACCTGGCGGATTTCAACGACTGGCTGGTGCGCCACGAGGTTCTGCGTGACCGAGTGGAGGTGAAAGACCACCACCGCCGGGCCGTCGCAGCGGCCCGGTAGAAGCTGGGGGCAGCCTGAGTGCGCCACGAGGCGCTGTTGTTTACGGATGGAGGTGGAAGACCTCGATCTCTTCGCCGCCGCAGCGGTGGGGTGAAGCTGGAGGCAGCCCGAGCCGGGGGTCACCGGTGAGGACGGGAGCAGCCTCGACAAAGTCGCGTCGGCTCGGTACTGCCGGATGAGCCGGGCGCGGTGAGCAAGACGGGAAGGTATACGCGAGGAACCGGTGTCGTTACGCCTCTTGAGCCTCTCGCCAGCTCTAACCCGGTGGATTCGGGCTGGATAGCGGTGCGCACCCGCCCTTCATGACGGGCGGGGAACTCCGGGCAGGGTATTTAGGGCCTGGGTCCGGAGGCCACGGTGAATTGCCTGCGGCAGTAGCCGTGGCGAAGCCGCAGGGGTAAAGCCGGGTGCCTAACCCGTTGACCGGACAACAGTGAACGTGGGAACCATCCGCGTGCGTTCCGCGCCTTTTCACCCGGGCCAGGGTGGCGGGGCGGGGATAGGTGTGACGCCTGCCGAAGGCGCGGGTGGGACGGAGCCGCCGTAGTACTCCGAGCCGGGGAAAGCCCGTGCGCATGGGGAAGGGCGGCAGCGTGTCAGTTAAGGAGAGGATGCAATGCCCGAAGATGCGCCGGCGAATACCGGCGGCGTGGCGTGGCCGAGTGCAGACTCGGCATACTTCGCGGTACGGGAGATGCAGATCAAGTTGCACCGCTGGGCGGGAAAAGATTCTTCCCGCCGGTTCGGTGACCTGTTCAACCTCGTCTATGATCCGGCGTTCCTGGTGCACGCGTGGGAGCGCGTGTCCACCAATAAGGGCGCCAGGACTCCGGGTGTCGACAAGGCCACGGCGGCCCGGATCGAGACCTGGATCGGGGTCGAGGCTTTCCTGCGGCAGATCCGGGACTCGCTGAAATCGGGCGGGTTCCGGCCGGTTGAGGTACGGCAGGTGATGATACCTAAAGCGAATGGGAAACTCCGGAAACTCGGAATTCCCACTATCGCCGATCGGGTGGTGCAGGCAAGCCTGAAACTGGTGCTCGAGCCCATCTTCGAGGCGGATTTCAAGCCGTGCTCGTACGGGTTCCGCCCGAGCCGGCGTGCACAAGACGCGATCTCCGAGATCCACCTTCTCGCTTCCAGGCCCAGCAATTATCAGTGGGTGCTGGAGTGCGACATCAAAGCCTGTTTCGACGAAATCTCGCACACGGCTTTGATGGATCGCCTCCGGGCGAGGATCAAGGACAAGCGAATATGCGCGCTGGTGAAGGCGTTCCTCAAATCCGGGGTCTTCACCGAACTCGGAGACCGGGAAGACACCTTGACCGGGACCCCGCAAGGCGGGATTCTCTCGCCGTTGCTCGCCAATATTGCCCTATCGGCGCTGGACGAACATTTCGACCGGCAATGGCATCAGGATATGGGCACCAGCAGGCAACGCGCCAAACGCAAGGCAAAGGGCCTCGGAAGCTGGCGGCTCATCCGCTATGCCGACGATTTTGTCCTGATGGTAACGGGTGACCGGCACCACGCCGAGGCGCTGCGGGAGGAGGTGTCCGCCGTGCTCGCACCCCTGGGGCTGCGGCTGGCACCGGAGAAGACCAAGGTGGTCCACATCGACGAGGGCTTCACGTTCCTCGGCTTCGATATCCGCAGGCTGCGGAAACGGGGAACGAGTAAGTATTACGTCTATACCAAGCCGTCCAGGAAAGCCATCCAGGCGATCAAGGACAAGGTGAAGGCCAAGACGTACAGGTCAACCCGCCACCAGGATCCCGACGAGCTGATCCGCAGCTTGAACAGATCCCTGGCGGGCTGGGCGAACTACTTCCGGCACGGAGTGTCCAAAGCGGTGTTCAGCGCCATCGACAGCTTCACCTGGCTGCGGCTGATGCGCTGGATACGCCGCAAGTACGAGGGCAAGCACCGGCTCGGGATGAAAGAACTCCGCCGTCGCTTCTGCGACAAGGGGTGGAGGTTCGCCTGCAACGGGGTCGTGTTTACCGGCGCATCCAGTGTCAAGGTGACGCGCTACCGCTATCGCGGCAGCAACATCGCGACCCCATGGACCCCGGCACCGGCAGCCAGCAGCGGCTGACCAGCGGGCAAGACACGCGGAGCGCCCGTTGCGGCGAGAGTCGCACGGCGGGTGCGGGAGGGGGCTCGCGGGAGACGACCGGTGGCGACATCGGCACCGCGCCCGCGGGCCTACCTCACTCCCATCGGTCCACCCTTGACCCTTCAAAGCCTCCTGCACGAGGCGTGGGAGGAGTGGGATCACTCTCTCCTTGGGTCCCGTCCGCCTCGTACTCACCGTGGCTAATGGCTCGCTAATGGCCGCCGG
>JBKQQQ010000403.1:0-12982 GCA_052144275.1 Streptosporangiaceae bacterium | reverse complement strand
TGACAAGCAAGTCGGCGCTGGTCGCTTTACACGGTGATGTAAGTCGGCTGGGGCAGGGAGGCTGCCTACCTTAGCGGAAGGTCGGTGGTTCGACCCTCGTCCCTGACCACCACTCTAACAAGCGGCTGAGCTGGGAAGAGCGCAGTGGCGCACTCAGTATCAGAGTCTCTGGTTGACCGTGATGCCCCGTCTGTGGCTCTGATTTGCTGTTCTGTATCGCACGCGGATCGCACGGCCGGGCCGGTTAGTCCCTGAACTGCCCGGACCCCTCCCCCGACTTATAGGTGTCCATGACCGTTGTTAGAAACCCGTTAGCTACCGCTGAAGTGCTGGCGGGAGAGGTGTCCGATGAGCGCCGTCCTTACCGGCGGACACTTTTGCCGATACTGTTGGCCTAGGTAGGGGACATGTGCCAGGTCATTGGGGAGGCGGGCATGACGGAGGGCGCAGGACCCAGCATTACCGGGATCCATCACGTCTCTGCGACAGTCACCGACGTCGAAGCGAGTGTGGCGTGGTACCAGCGGCTATTCGGGATGGATCGGATACCGTTTACCTTCCGGCACTATGGGCAGGAAGACACCGGCTACGGCGTGATGCTCCTCGATCCGCGCTTGGGTATGGGGATTGGGCTGGACTTCCACCAGGACAATCGGGGGGAAGCCTTCGATGAGTGCCGCACGGGGCTGGACCACTTTGTCCTTCGGCGTGGCCACCCGCGATGAGCTGGCGGCCTGGGTGGCCAGGCTCGATGAGCTTGGCATCCAGCACACCGGCATCAGGGATGAGCAGCAGCCCTTGGCCTACTCCACGGTGGTGTTCCGGGACCCGGATAACATCCAGCTCGAGTTCATCGCGCTCGGCTGACGACAACCGTCACGCTCGATACGGTCGGTATCGCTATGCCTAGTAGCTGATCTGTCCGTTGTACGTGTCAGTGTTGTCGGTCGTCTCGCTCGTTGCGCTGATCGAGACGATTACGCTGCTAACTGTTACCGTAAAGGTCCCGCTGGCGTCGGCGAAGCGCCCGGTGCCGCCGGTGATCGTGTTGACCTGGGTGCTCTCGGCGGTGGTAGCGGACGTAAATGCCCCCGATCCGGTAAAGGTCGAGAACAGTTCGTCGCCGTTCGCCGCCACGAGAATATCCGTTCCCGTATAGGTGAACGTGGCCGGACTCGTGGCGGTGAGTGTCGCAATGTCGCCCCCGGTGATCGCTCCGAGGTGGGAGAGGTTACCGGTAAAGCTGCTGGTCGCGGCCCCCGTGACAAGGCTGGCCGTCAGGGACCCTGTGCTTGTGCCTTTCAGCGGACGGTCGGTGCCTTTCGCCGCCCCCAGCGCCGCTGCAGGGCTGATGGCGGTGACCGCGAGGAGCGCCAAGCCTGAAAGAACAATAAGTCTGCGTAGCGGCATACCTGCCACTCCCTTTCTGGGTCCACGCCGCTCTGCTTGGCGCGCAAACCGCTCGTGGTCCCCGTTGAAACGAAACTGAGCGGAGACCGAGTGCGGTCGCGGGCGAGGCCTTCGGCTCGTCGGCTACGGACGCGTCAGCCGTTCATGCCGAACCTACGCTTCCCTTGTGTGTCGGTGGGAATCTCCTGTAAACATCTCAGCCCCCTGACCGCGCGTGGTAGATGCCTGGAGACCTGGTGCTGGGCTGATCCCGGCGTGACCCTACGACACGCGTTGCGGCGGTGCATGTGAATACATCGCGGTAGGCACCGCGAAGGAGCTGATCGAGAGTACCGCGAAGACGGTTCTGCCAGAGGCCTAGAGGTCAACGACAAGGACGATCTACCGGCCCTAGTCAAACAGGCGCAAGAGGCTCTCGGCCTGCATCCCGCCGCCGCTTCTCCTGGGCCTGACGGCACCGCTGCTGTTAAGCGAATCCTTGGCGGTCTGATGAACATCGCCGCTGGTCTGGGCGAGCTGCGCAACCAGGGCTATGGCACTGGACATGGGCCGAAAGGCGAACGCGTTGGTCTTCGACCTAGACATGCCAGGCTGGCCGTCAACGCGGCTATGACCTGGTGCAGTGTCATGCTCGATACGCTGGCCGACACCGAGGCGCCGTGGCGAACGAGTGATCATTAAGGGCACGAGCCCAGCCGTACACGACGGCTGGCACCTCGTCGCCCTGGTGCTGGTCACCACTTGCGGGCCTTCCCCGGTGGAGCTAAGAGGGCTCGAACCCTGACCTCCTTGCTTGCAAACATTGTGGACAGGGCAGCCTGACCTGGACTTCCGCAGGTGAAAGAGTGTGTGGCGTGACCGTGATTTACCGCTGATCACCGTCCGATCGGGCACGCCACGGGCACGCCCAGGTCATGCATCAGCTTTGACGGCGGTTAGGTAAGCAAGTGCCATGCGTTCCAGTCCGGCCCCGGATTCCACGAGCGGCCTGAGATGCCTGGTGAACTCGGCCGCTTCCTCTGGGCTGAGCACCCGGTCCACAGCTTCTTGGAAAGTCGGTATCAGTGGGTTGCGCGACGTACGCGTGAACCGTTCCCAGGGCACCGGGTCCTTGCGGGCTTTCACGCTGACTCGCAGTTCGAGATCGATCTCGGCGAACCCGGCGTGTTGAGCGTGACGCACTAGATCACGGTCGTCAAAGTCGTTCATAGGATCAGTGCCGGGCGGCTGGATGGACTCGTAGAGCGACTGAACTCTGGCCGCCAGTGCCTTGACCGGGGTGACGTCGTAGCCGGAGAACAGGTCAGGATCGGCGAGGGACATCAGCACGTTGATGGGCTCGAACAGGCTCACGCGCCCGCCGGGCTTAAGCACCCGGTAGAACTCGCGCATCGCCTTCGCCTTGTCCTTCACGTAGATCAGCACAGACCTGGTGGTGACCACGTCGACCGACGCATCCGTCACTGCGGTCAGGCGATCGGCAGGGGCCAGCACGAAACGGCAACGGTCTAGCAGCCCTTCGGCGCTGGCTGCTTTACGACAGTGATCAAGCAGGTCCTGGGAGATATCGGAGAAGATCACGTGCCCTGACGGGCCGAGCCGTTCTAGTGCGCCGAACGCGATGAGGCCATCACCGGTGCCCACGTCAAGCAGTGTCTCGCCGAAGGCTAGCTGTGCGTTGCCCAGCACCGCATCCCGCACCGGGTACAGGAACTCAGCGAGATCCTTCTCCCGCCAGGCGGCATCGCCTCCGAAGCGCACGTCGAGCAGCCATCGGTGCCAGCAATCAGGACCATCCGTCATGCTGCCATTCTGCTCGCTCTGCCTACCCGCAGGTTCCTCGTTCCCCTCGTCGTCCTCATAGCTGCCCGCCCCTGTTAAGCGGACGCCGTGTCCAGAGTCGGCAAATGCCGATCGCGCAGCGACGCGCGAAGCGCGCCCTGACTCGGTGGCCGCGACTGGGAAAATCGAGCGGCGAGGAAGACGGCTGCACTGCGGTACCGAGTGAGCTGCCGATGAAACGACCGATCAACGTCGTTCTTCGAGCCAGCAGGCGCTCCCGCGCCGGGCGGTCGCGAAGCGGCAGAGCCCGGTGGCGGGAAGCGCCGCGGCGGCGCTCGCGCCGCCGCCTTAATTAGCCTCCGCTATTCAGCGCTGATGGGCAGGTGACCGGGCTGGTGGCTTGCCTGTTGGTGTGAGCTGGGGTTTCGCATCGCAGCGGGCTGGGTTCCGGGTGCACCTTATGGGTGCGGGACGATCCGCAGGACGCAGGAATGGCAAGGGACGGCCGCGGAGCGGCCGTCCCTTTCTGGTTTAAGAGCGAAGAGCGCCCTGGTCCTGGGAGATTACGGGTTACCACACGCCTTAATCCCCTGAACTGGAGCGCTCCTCGCCATGCAGCATAACGGGTGGGACCATGCCCTGAAGGTCACCGCCGGCGGGACCGGCCTGGCCGGCCACGCCGGCGCGGTCCTGCTCCGCAAGGCCGCCGGCCAGGCCGGGCTCACCGGGCAGCTCAGCGGGGCGCTGCGGAACAAGGGCAGCTCGCCCGCCTTCGACCGGGGCGCCGTGCTCGTCTCGCTGGCGGCCGCGATCGCGCTCGGCGCGACCAGCATGAGCGACATCGCCCTGCTCGCGCACCTGGCCCCGGTGCTGGGGATGGCGCCGGGCGGGCCGACGGTGCGGCGCGCCCCGGACCTGGCCGGGACGGCGGCCTCGCTGGACCGGATCGCCCGCGCCCGCGCGGGAGCCCGCGCGCACGTGTGCCCCCGGTCCCTGCGGACGGTGAAGACGGGTGCCGGCGTTCGAGGGCGGCAAGGCCGGGACCAAGACGGTGCCGCCGGTCACCGAGGCGTTCATGACCGCCCGCGAGCGGGCCATGTGCCCGGGTGCCTTTCAAGCCGCGGACGCGGGTGAGACGGATGCGGACCGGGACGGAGAACCTCTCCGCGAACTTCACCGCAGGCTGTCGCCGCCGTCCCAGCCGAACCCGATCGGGTTCGGCTGCGGGGTACCGTCACGCCCGGCGGTCGTCAGCCAGATCGTCATCTCGCCGGTGAGCCGCCGGCGGACGCGCTCGCCGTAGAGGCCCGGCAGGTGAGATCCGCCCGCGAATCTGCCAGTCTGGGACGCATGTCATCCGTCCCCGGACCGCCCGGCCGGCCGGCCGCCGCGACACCGGCCTCCGCCCGCCGTCCTGGGCAGGATGCGGCCCGGGCCCGGCACCCCCGCGAGGGTGCAGGGCGTGGGCGGCACCCTGGCAGGGATGCGGCGCGTGGCCGGGGCTGACGTGCGGTTCGCGGCCGGGGTTCCGAACGTGGGCCCGTTCGGCGATCCGCTGCTGCTGACGGACCTGGCGGTCGCAGCCGAGGACAGCGGCTGGGATGGGTTCTTCATCTGGGATCACCTGCTGTACCGGGACCAGCGCTGGCCGGCCGCCGACCCGACGGTGGTCATCGCGGCGGTGGCGGCCCGCACCAGCCGGATCCGGTTCGGCGTCCTGATGAACCAGCTGGCCCGCCGCCGGGTAGGCAAGGTGGCGCGGGAATCGGTCACGTTGGACCGGCTGTCCGGTGGCCGGCTGATCCTCGGCGCCGGGCTCGGGTCAGTGCCCGGGGAGTTCACCGCGTTCGGGGAACCGGGTGATCTGCGGGAACGCGCCGCCCGGCTGGATGAGTCGCTGGAGGTGCTGACCGGACTGTGGCGCGGCGAGCCGGTCACCTTCCATGGTGAGCACGTCACCGTCACCGGCGTGACCATGCTTCCCCCGCCGCTCCAGCAGCCGCGCATTCCCATCTGGTGCGGTGGCCGGTGGCCGGCCAAGGCGCCGTTCCGGCGGGCTGCCCGCTGGGACGGGGTGATGCCCACCCACGCCGGCTATGGCCTGGGGCAGACCATGCCGCCGGCCGACCTGGCCGCCGTCGTGCGCTACATCCGCGAGCACCGCGAAGACGGGGCCCCGCCGCTGGCTGTTGCGCTGGAAGGCCGCACCGACGGCGCGGCGGCTGACCGCGGCGGGCGGCACGTAGGCGCCTACCACCAAGCCGGTCTCACCTGGTGGGTGGAAGCGCTGGGCTGGTGGCGCTGCGACCCAGCCGGCGCGATGGCCAGGATCCGGCAAGGCCCGTCGCTGCTGAACTAAATTGAGCCGGGTCACGCGGTACTTCCACGTGCCCGGCGGCGATTGCATCCCGGCTGCGGACCGGATGGCTCCGGCCAGGTTCCACCCATGGCCAGCCAGAGCGACCCGAACTCACGCCGGCAGGCATGCTGCCGCCATCCGGGCAGCGGGCGTCTTGATCGCGGCGCCGGCGGGTGCGCGGGCAGTTGTCCCGGCCGCAGTCGCGGGCGCCGATGACTCAGGTCAACGGGACCAGCGAGCTAATGACTCAGATCCACGACGCCTGACTCAGATTGGATGAGACAGGACACAGACGACGCAAGCGAGCACGGCGACAACGCCTAGATCGCGTAGTCACTTGGTTAGTCACTTAAGAACCGAACAGAAGTCCGGAAAACTGGTGGGCCGTACTGGATTTGAACCAGTGACCTCTTCCGTGTCAGGGAAATCCAGAGCCATTTCCGGTGTCTGCCATTGTCGGATTGAGTCGAACGGGGAGCCCCTGACCTGCAAGAGGAATCTGATTGGGTCGTGCTACGTCTGAGGGCGGCTGAACACGTTGGCTCCCATTTCTGGCTCCCACGGGCTTGTGCCGAATCTGCGATCGGCACCTCCTGACGGCGCGGTTTTGCCACTGGTGCCGGTCATAATCCGGCCATGAAGCTGCGGCGGCTGCGAGACGGAGATGTCCTGGAGAACGGCGACATCGCGCTGATACGCGGCGGTGACCTAGACCCGGACATCCTGTGCGCGGATGCGGCCCGCTACTACAGCATCTATGGCGTCTACGGGATCTCGGTCTTCGCTGTGCGCGATGTCACCGTAGATGAGCTTGCTCAGCAGGTACCGCTGGTCCGCTTCGATCGACTGAGCCTGCTGAAGGTCAGGGATGTTCTCGCCGCCGGGATGCGGCTGGAGCCGACCGGCCACAATCCGCGTCACTACACCGTGAGCTTCGATGACCTGGAGGACGGCGTGCAGCGGCTTGTCAGCTGCCCGCATCAAGTCATGCCGAACGCCTACCACGACGCGTAACCTGGGTAGTGGAGGAGATCTGATGGAACCGCGCATCGACTTGGCAGCCGACCTCAACGACGAAGACGATGGGGGACTCGGCTGGTCCACGCTGAGCGGGGCCCGCGATCCAGGCCGGATCCGCCCCGGAGTAATGCTGGTCGCCGGCAACCGCCAGGCCCAGGCGGTCGTCCGGGTGGTGGCCGTCGATGACGACGGACAGGTGCACTTCACCGTGCTGCCCGGGTCCGTGGACAAGAACCGCCACCTCATCGGCCGCGCCCTAGCCTGAGCGCACGTTGACCCGACGTGCTCAATTACAGCAAACGACGACTTCCAGCGGTGCGCTACATCACGGACACTGCTGTCGAGGGCGGCGATGGCTTCTTCACGCACGGGCCGGGATACTCCAGTGGCGGCGTGCGCTGCCGAGCGACTCGATCAGGTCGTGGTCGCCGTGTTTGCGCTGGGTGTATATGGCAGCCGTCGCGGGTCGGGGAAGCCGAGGCTGGTGTAGCCGGGTGCGCGCTTGGCCAGTGATGAGGCGAGGACGCCGGTGAGCTCGTCGTGGTAGTCCTGGACTTCGGCGGTGGCCTTGCCGTCGTAAGGGCGGAGGATGCGGTCGGCGTATTGGACAAGCCGTCCCTTCTGCGCGATGGGCGCGGCGAGGAAATATGCGGAGAAGATTACCCGTATATCACCTGACTTGTGACACGCTGCAGCTCGCTGACCTGCGGGTTTGTGGATCTCTGTGAACGGATCTGCGCACTAATCCTGGGCCGTGAAGCTGGTTCGCGGCCCGCACGGGCAGACGGCGAATACCACCCCGGTTCGACGGCGGCGCAGATCGCGCGTACCTCACGGCACCGGTCGCGGCACATCGAGCACGGCGGGTCGGCTCACGACGATCTGAGCTGCAGATTCTTAAGGCGCCCCCGCACCAGCGGCTGTCGGCGCCGAGTCACTCTGACCTCACCTGGACGGACGCGGCTCCGAAGCTGCCGCCGCCCGGGAACTGCCGCCCGCGGCGGAACGGGACGGCCCGGATGGACACCCTCAGGCGGCCGGGCGCAGATCCATCGCGAAGATGACGGGGCCCTCAGCGGAGATCACGGTGAAGCCCAGATGCCGGTAGAAGCCGGCTGCCCGCTGGTTGGCGGGCCAGACGAAGAAGTGCACACCCGCCGATCCCTGCTCTCGCAGCGCGCGCATCAGCGTGTTCATCAGCTGCCGTCCGAGTCCTTGCGACTGCAGCCTCGGCACCAGGTTGATGTGCAGGTGAGAGGGGTAATCTCCGGCGAGCTCGTCCGGGACCGTGAGCGGAACGTGGATGAAGCGGGCCGCGCGCTGATCCGGCGTCCACTGATCCGGCGGAAGCCCGGGTGGCGGCGCCGGGTACCGGTCGCGCAGCGCCGGCCACCAGCCGGCCTCCAGCCGCTCCTCAAAAGCCCTGCTGTCCAGCGCTCCGACTATGTAGCCGCCGACGCCGGCCTCATCCTCAGCGACGAAGGCCAGCGATGGCTCGAACAACCCGTAGGGAGCGGCGAAGACGTGGCCCAGGATCCGCGGGTCATCGAACATCGACGTGGCGTCCTCGCCACCGTCACCCGTCTGCAAGCAGATCCGGTACAGGTCGTCTAGATCACCGTCCCGGTACGGGCGAATAGAGGCTTGCGGCACGTGCCCCAACCTACGCCTCTGTCACATCTGCCGGACGCGCCCAAGGCGAGCTCGACCTGGGCCGGAACGCATCAATCCCGTCCGGCAGGGCACGAGGTCCGGCCCGCTGCCGCCGCTCGGTGTGTGCACTAATGTGTCACAACTCGGGACATTCCATGCTGCAGCGCTCTTGACGTCAGCTGGAAATATTTGACGTTATATGGATGATCGAAGATCACCAATCCTTTCGGGCCATATAATGCTAGATATACAGGTAATTATCGCTCATGTTTTCGGTTCGATATATGCGGAGAAGGTTACCCGTATATCACTCGAGATGCGCTGTCGTGCCACGTTAGGTTGCACGCAGTACTGACTGTGTGTGACGTTCGGGGTTACTGGATGGTTACCGCACTCGATGACGTCGCTGCTGACCACTCCGGGCTGGCCAGAACTGCCAGAACGACTTGTGCAGAGACCAAACGTCAACGCCGTGACCAGCGCTTATTGGGCAAACCGCAGGCGCCTGGCTCCCATCCTGGCTCTCAATGCTAGACAGGTTTTCGAAAAATGGCGTGGGCCGTACTGGATTTGAACCAGTGACCTCTTCCGTGTCAGGGAATTCCAAGCCCGTTTTGGGGGTCTGTCACCGTCTGGCTGAGTCGAAGGGGGAGCGCTTGACCTGTGAGAACATTCTGACTAGGTCAGGCTGAGTCTGAGGGCGGCTGAACACGTTGGCTCCCATTTGTGGCTCCCACAGCGCTCAGGGGTCCAGCAGCTCCACGGCACCGAGATTATCAAGGCCTCCGCCGTGGGCCACACTGCCGCGGCCGACCATCCCCGTTCTCGAAGACCAGCGCGCATACGCCGCCAGGCGCGTTCTCGGAGGCGCCGTCGGAGGTTGCGTCCAGGAGCTGGCGGAGCCAGGCTAGCGTCGGCGTCGAGGTGGGCGGTGTGGAGCTCGGCTATGTCCATCTAGGCCGGTACGGCGGTTACGGCGTAGCGGTCGCGGGCATCGTCGAAGTCGGTATCGACTTCCCTCAAGCCTGCCGCCTTGAGTCGTTCGCGCAGTTCGCCGAGCGTGAAGGGATGGAAGCCGATCCGGTACTCGCGCGGTTCGATCCGGTTGCCGTTCTCGAAGATGAACACGATATGGGCGACGTGCTGCTGGTCCGGGCGGTCCGGTATCTCCCAGGCGTACAAGACGATGCACCGGCGGCCGTTCCGGGTCACCGCGCTGTCAGCGAGCTGGACGATCCGGCGCTCGGCATGGAGCTTCTCCCAGTTACGGGAATCGACCACCACGTGCCCAACGGGGCGGACCATCTCCCGGAGCCCGGTGAGCGTCTGGATCATCACATCGCGGTCGGCTGCGTGCACGAGTGAGTTCCCGATGCAGCAGGCGCGCCGTTGCGGGATGGTTGATGGCCAGACCGCGAGCCAGCGCGTCGTCATCGAAGATCCAGTCGTAATCGGCCGCGAGGGTCTCGTAGTAATCAGCCATGACCGTAGCCTGCCAGAAGGGACTTCGCAGGAATCTGATCCGGAGGCCCTGACCTGCGCGAGCATGATGCTGATCATCGGATGGGTGCACGTCAATTTTGCAGGTAGGCAAGATCATCTTCGGGGGCGCGCCTGGTCAGGCGGTGCGCGTCTGAGTGCGGGGGCTGTTGCAGGTGGCTTCCCATGCGCTGCTGGCCTCAAGGCGACAGACATCAACCGATGGGGGGAGAGCCCAGATCCACCCGGGAGCCGATGACAGCGACCGGACCCGGGCATACGGTGATCGACGTCCGCCCAGCAGCTGCGGTTGGAGGAGTCGGAGAAGTAGCATGCACCCGCTCAAGCTCGCCATCGGTTGTGCCTGGCTCGTCTTCTGGATCTACTGGATCGCGTCAGCCGCCAGCAGCAAGGAGAGCGTCAGGAGCGGGTGGCGAACGCGGCTGGACTGGCGTCAGCGCGGTTGGGGTCTTCGTGATCGCTGGCGTCCTCCGCGGCGGCAGCCTGGCTGTGCACAGCTTGATCCTCGCGGTGATAGGGGCGCTGCTGTTCGCCTGCGGGATCGCGCTGGCGGTCTGGGCCCGCCTGCACCTCGGCCGCAACTGGGGGATGCTGATGACTCAGCGGGCCGAGCCGGAGCTTGTCACCTCAGGCCCCTACAGCTTCGTCCGCCACCCGATCTACTCGGGACTCCTGACGGCGATGCTGGGGACTGCGCTCGTCAACAACCTGCTGTCATCGTCGGCCGCGCCCGGCGGCGACGCGGGCCTGACCTCGCAGATCGCCTCGTTCACCTCGGTCACCTGCCCGACTAGGTCCCGGAACCGCTCGTACGCGCCGACCTCCCGCCGGACCTTATCGAGCTCCGGGCCCGGCCGCAGATGCCGGGCCACCGTCTTCCCGTTCTCCGACCGGGTCAGGTTGCACTGCGGGCCGTGCCCGGGATGACCGGCCTGCGCGCACGCGCAGTTCGGCTTCCCGCGGAGGAGATGCCGGCCGGGGTAGCGGTCACGGCGATCCCGAAGGCCGCGAGCAGGGCCACAGCCACGGTCCATCCGGTCCCGTACACCGGGCCACGGTAACCGGCCCTGACCGCCTCCCGAGCCGGATGCCGGGGAAGTTTGCGCAGGTAAAACACTGTTAGCGGTTAG
Source organism: Streptosporangiaceae bacterium (assembly GCA_052144275.1). Taxonomy (GTDB): domain Bacteria; phylum Actinomycetota; class Actinomycetes; order Streptosporangiales; family Streptosporangiaceae; genus Palsa-504. Next base: position 2,128 of record JBKQQQ010000403.1, on the reverse strand, counting down.
GTTGTCGCCGACTCGGCCGGTTCGATCTCGACTTTGGTGTCGGAGAATGTCGGGGCATTGCCGAGGTCGGCGAACACGAACGGGTTGACCGCGTTGACGGTGGAGCGGCCCTTGGCGTTCTTGCGCCAGGCCCCCATCGGCGCCATGACCACTCCGGGGGCGATCTCGCCGGTGACCCGGGCCAGAGCGACAAACTGGCCGCGGTCGTTGAACACCCGGACATACTTGCCGTCGGTGATGCCGCGCTCCGCGGCGTCGTGCGGGTGCACGGTCACCGCCTGCTCGCCTTGGACGCGGCGCTGGGCAGGCTGGTCGCCGGCGCTGGAGTTGAGGTAGGCGTGAGATTTGGGGGAGATGAGGTTCAGCCGGTACCCCGTAGCGGTCTCGCGGGGCGGCACGTAGTGCGGCAGGGGATCGACAGTGCCGCCCGGCTGGTACTCGTCGGAGCCCTGCCGGAACAGCGGGAGCACGAAGTTGCCGACCTGCTCGGCGATCGATGAGCGGAACTCGACCTTGCCCGACGGGGTCGGGAAGTTGCCCTCGGCATGCGGAGCGTACTGATCGGCGGGGGGCAGGTTCAGCCGGGCCCAGCCGCTCTGGCGGAGTGATTCCAGGCTGATTCCGGCCATGGCCGGCGCGGACCAGTCGAACGCCTCGGCCATCATCTGCTCGTCTGTGCGGGTGAAGCACTCCTCGGTGAACCCCATCCGGGCGGCCAGGCGCCGGAACAGCTCGGTGTTGGAGATAGCCTCGCCGACCGGCTCGATGGCGGGGGTGTTCAGCGTGACATACAAGTGGCCCCAGCTGAACATGATGTCGTGCTGCTCCAGCTGGGTGGTGGCCGGCAGCACCAGATCGGCGTAGCGGGCAGTGTCGGTCAGGAAATGCTCGCTGACCACGGTAAACAGGTCCTCCCGGGACAGGCCCGCGATCATTTTGTCCTGTTCCGGGCAGACGACCACCGGGTTGGAGTTGTACACCATCAGCGCGGTGACCGGCGGGTCCAGGTCCAGCCCCCCGGTCAGCGCCCGGCCCAGCAGGAACTGGTTGACCACCCGGGTCCCCGGCGTGGCCAGCTCCGGATGGAGCAGCGCCGGCCAGTTCACCGGGAACGCCCACAGTGGCAGCTGCAGCAGCCCGCCGCCGACCCGGCGCCAGGCCCCGGTCAGCGCCGGCAGGCAGGCGATCGAGCGCACCGTCTGCCCGCCCCCGGCGTGGCGCTCGATGGCCACCCCGATCCGGATCATCGACGGCTGGCTGGTGGCGTACTCACGGGCCAGGGTACGGATATCATCGGCCGGGATCCCGGTCTGCTCCGATGCCCATTCCGGGGTGTAGCGCCGGACCCGCTCGGCCAACTCCTCGTATCCGACGGTATAATCCCGGACGTAGGCCTCATCCGTGAGTCCCTCACCGATGATCACGTTCATCATGGCCAGCGCGAGCGCGCCGTCGGTGCCGGGCCGGATCGGGATATACCAGTCCGCGTGCGCGGCCGTCCGGTGCCGCACCGGATCGATCACCACGACCTTCGCGCCGCGGCGCTGCGCCTCGGCCACGAACGGCCACAGGTGCAGGTTGGTCGAGATCATGTTGCAGGCCCAGATGAGGATGTAACGGGAGTGCACCAGGCTCTCCGGATCCACCCCGGCGGTCGCGCCGATCGTCATGGTGTAAGCCGTGCAGGCACCGGAATCGCAGTAGGTCCGCTCGGTGATCGTGGCGCCGAGCTTGTTGAAGAACGGGTCTCCCACATTCAGGCCGTTCAGGATGCCTTCGGTACCCAGGTAGCTGACCGGCATGACTGTTTCCGGGCCGTGCTCGGCGGTCGCAGACCGGAACCGGTCGGCGATCTCATCCAGCGCCTCCTCCCAGGAAACCCGGGTGAACTGGCCGCTGCCCTTCGGGCCGGTGCGCCGCATCGGGTACAGCACCCGGTCAGGGCTGTAGGCCTTGTCGACGTAGTTGTTCACCTTCACGCACAGCCCGCCGCGGGTAAACGGATGCTCGGGGTCGCCCCGCACCTCCACCGCGCGCCCGCCGCGCACCGAGACCAGCATCGCGCAGGTGTCCGGGCAATCATGCGGGCACGCGCCGCGCACGGTCACCGTCGTTTGCTCATCCACGG
>JBKQQQ010000402.1:0-4370 GCA_052144275.1 Streptosporangiaceae bacterium | reverse complement strand
GGTGGACGTCCTGGAGACCTCGATGCTCAAGCGGATCGCCCACGGCCGCCCCTTCGGCGTGGCGGTGCTCGCCGAGGGCATCGGCCTGCGCCTCCCCCAGGAGGAGCTCGCCAAGGCCATGCCGGAGGTCGAGCGAGACGAGCACGGCCACGTCCGGCTGGCCGAGCTCGAGCTGGACCGCCTGCTGGCGAAGCAGGTCAAGGACCGCTTCAAGGAGCGAGGGGAGAAGGTCACGGTCGAGGGCAAGAACATCGGCTACGAGCTCCGGTGCGCGCCCCCCATCCCGTTCGACATCGAGTACACCCGCGACCTCGGCTACAGCGCCGTCGATTACCTGAAGCATGCGCTGGAGGGTGACGAGCCCGGCGGCATGATCACGATCCAGGAGGGGCACATGGTGCCGCTGCCCTTCGGGTCGTTCACCGACCCCGAGACGGGGCGGGTGCGGATCCGGCTGGTGAACGTCGAGTCGAGCTCGTACCGGGTGGCCCGCGAGTACATGATCCGGCTGGACCGCGAGGACCTCGAGGATCCGGAGAAGCTCCGCCCGATCGCAGAGGCCTCAGGGCTCACGCCCAAGGCCTTCCGCGACCGGTACGGCTATCTAGCCGAGGGCTGAGCCCCGGCCGCCGAGCCGCCCGGCCCGTCGGAGGGAACCCCGATAATTCCATGGCGGCCCGCCCGAGCGATCGGGCGTGCACAGAGTCTTCGGAAAAGGACTGAAGACCCTCGTCTGGCGCGCGCCGCGCGGGGTGTAGTAGAGGCCAGACGGCTTTGATAAGCACGCCGCCGTCACGGTGACAGCTTCACAAGTTCCACCGCCCGAGGTCTGGCTGGACGAGCGCGGTGGCCGACCACGTACCCGCTAGACGAAAAGGCTCTACAACATGACCAGTAACGTGATTAAGCCGGCCGGTATCCGCGAGGTGACGGTGATCGGGCTTGGCCTGATGGGCTCGGGCATCGCCGAGCTAGTCGCCCGCAGCGGCCGCCGCGTCGTCGAGATCGAGATCAACCAGGAATTCCTGGCCCAGGGCATGGCCCGGCTGCGCACCTCCCTGGACAAGGCGGTCACCCGGGGCAAGCTCGCCGATACCGAACGGGAGGAGATACTCGCCCGGATCCGGCCCTCGGCTGACATCGCGGCCGGAGTGGCAAACGCCGATCTGGTGATCGAGGCCATACCAGAACGCATGGACCTCAAAAGGACCCTGTACGCCGAGCTGGACGCGGCCTGCCGGGCCGATACGATCCTGGCCACCAATACCTCCTCGCTCTCGATCACCGAGATCGCGGGCGGCACGCAGTATCCCGCCCGGGTAGCGGGGCTGCACTTCTTCAATCCCGCGCCGGTCATGAAGCTGGTCGAGGTAATCTCCACCGTGCTCACCTCGCCGCAGACCGCCGGGGCGCTGGCCCTGCTGGCCCGTGACCTGGGCAAGACTCCCGTCCAGGTCAGTGACCGGGCCGGGTTCATCGTCAATGCGCTGCTGCTGCCCTATCTCAACCACGCGGTGCGGCTGCTGGAAACGGCCCAGGCCACGCGCGAGGACATCGACAAGGCGGCCACCGTGGGCCTCGGCCTGCCGATGGGGCCGCTGACCCTGCTCGACCTGATCGGCCTGGACACGTCTTTGTCGGTCCTGGAGGTGCTCCAGGCTGAGTTCGGCGGCACCCGTTACGCGTCCGCGCCCCTGCTGCGCAAGCTGTGCGATGCCAGGCTGTTCGGCCGCAAGAGCGGACGCGGGTTCTATGACTACCGGCACAGCACCCCCGCGGCTGCTGCCGAGGATCACCACCCGGCGTCTGTTCCCGCCGAGGTTGCCTTGATCAGGGACTCCGATGGCCTGCTGGACGAGCTGGCCAGCCAGATCACTGCGGCCGGCATCAGCGTCACGTCGCAGCCATCAGCCGGCACCGGCCTGATCATCGTGGCGGCAGACCCGAAACACCGGGTCCTGGACGCGGCCCTGGCCGCGGGGCACCCGGCCGATGTGGTCGGTATTCACCTCATCGACACAGGCAACGGCAAGCCGGGGCTCGCCGAGCTGGTGCTGCCGGACGTAACCGCAGCGAACACGGCTGCCAAGGCGGCGGCGCTCGCGACCGCCGTCGGCCTGAACGCGATCACGTCCCGGGACCGGCCCGGATTCCTCACCGAGGCCCTCTCCTACGCGCAATACAACGACGCGGTCCGGATGTTCCAGGACGGTTACGCCAGTCCATCCGACATCGATACCGCGATGATGCTCGGCTGCGGCTACCCCCGCGGGCCGCTGCAGATGCTCGACGACGCCGGCCCGGCGAACGTCGTCCACGTCCTGGAGGCAATGCACGCAGCCACCGGCGACCCGGCGTTCACCCCGGTACCCCTGCTCGCCGAGTACGCCACCGCCGGGACCCGGTTCCACAGCTGAACGTCAAATCGGGCAGCGGCCCTGCCGCGTGGGGTCAGCGGCCCCGTTCTGTGCGCCAGGAGCCCAGGCACCACGGCCTGCGCGGCACCCGGCAGCACCCGCAACGCCCTAGCCTGACCTGCCGGCGGCAGGCCTTCCGCGCCGCAGTTCCAGGACCGGTTGTCATCGGTGCCGGTCCTGGTTGTCCTCGCCCACATGGTTCCCGCCCGCCGCCAGTCCCGGTTGGCGACGTCGCCTGCCGACAGCCGCAGGCGGTATGGGTCCGAGGCTATTCGAACACGTAGGTGCCGGGAGCCTCGGCGAGCGGCGGGTACTGGCGGTTGCCGAGGGTGGCCCGGGTTGCCTTCTCGGGGCCGGAGCGGGTGATCAGCCACTCGGTCCAGGGCCGCCACCACGAGCCCTTCTCCACGGGGGCCGTCTTGATCCACTCGTCGGGATCGGTCGCCGTGGGCGGGCCGTACCAGCGGTCGTAGCGCTCGCTGTCCGCCGGGTAGACGACCGACTGGATGTGCCCGGAGCGGATCAGGGTCATCTCCTTGTCGGCGCCGCCGACCAGGTGGGCGGTGTCGTAGCAGGCGCGCCACGCCGTGATGTGGTCGGTGTAACCGCCGACGTGGTAGCTGTCGCAGGTGACCTTGCTGAAGTCGGTCTTGACGCCGAGCAGGGTCGGCCCGGGTCCGTCCCAGCCTTCCATGGCCAGCTTGCTGGAGTCCCGGGCGAACTTCGCCGTGGTCCGGGTGGCGTCGTCGTTCCAGGCCAGGACGTCGAACGGAGCGGGCGACTCGCCCTTGAGCCAGCCGCTGACCAGGTAGTTGAACACCAGGTCGTTCGGCCGCAGCATGGCGAACAGGCTGCGCAGCGCGGTCCCCGGGACGATCTCGTTGTTCGCGGCGGCCTGCTCGAGGATGGTGCGCGCCTGGGTAGTGTCGAGCATGCCCACGACGTTCGGCTTGTCGCCGGTCAGCATGGTCACCACGAAGGTCGCCGCCCCGGCCGACTCGTCGCCGATGGCGGCGTAGTGCGCGAGCACGTAGGAAAGCGTGATGCCGCCGGCGCACAGCCCGAGCAGGTTGATCTTGTCGCTGCGCGTGATCTTCTTGACCACTTCGTTGGCCCGCTCCTCCGCGGCGAGGTATTCGTCCAGTCCCCACTTGCCGTGGCCGAGCTGGGCGCTCGGGTTCCGCCAGACGATCATGAAGGTCTGGATGCCCTGGCTGACGGCGAACTCGACCAGCGACCGCCCCGGCGAGAGATCCAGCACGTAGTGCCGGTTGATCTGCGGCGGGATCATCAGCACCGGAATGCTGTGCACCTTGGGCGTGGCGGGCGTGTACTGCAGCAGCTCGAACATCTCGTCCCGGTACACCACGGCACCCGGGGTGGCGGCGATGTCCTTGCCGACGGTGAACTGCTTGCGGTCGATCATGGAGGGCATCCCGCCCTTGGCCATGTCGTGCAGCATGTTCTGGGCGCCGCGCATGAGCGACAGGCCACCGGTCTCGACGGCCTTCCGCAGTGCCTCGGGGTTAGTGCCCAGGTAATTGGTCGGCGCCACCGTCGCCGTGATGACGTCGGCCGCGAACCGGGCCCGCGCCTTATCCTGCCAGGAGCCCTCCACGCTCTGGTACATCCGCTCCATCCACATCTCGAACAGCCGGTACGACTGGCCCAGCATGCGGAAGTAGGGGACGGTCCGCCACGCCTCATCGGCGAAGCGCTTGTCCCGCTTGTCGAACGCGATATCCGACTGGCCCAGCGCGATCTTCGCCCGTTCCTCGGCCAGCCACGGCATTTCCCTCGCGACCGCGGCGGGGTCGACGAGATCGGCAAGGGCGTTGACCATGTCCAGCGGCAGCATGCCGGCCGCTGCGTCGGTCGCCTCTGACATGATGCCCATGGCGTCGGCGGGTGCTTCGTTGGTATCCATGACCTCTCCCAGAGGGTGCTGCTACA